>NZ_DJJJ01000060.1:0-72202 GCF_002434085.1 Acinetobacter sp. UBA6571
TAACCATCTTCTCATGATACTTTTTCCTTAGGAAATTTATTTAGACTGGAGTTGCTCCGATACTCATACCGCCACACACGTATAGAGTCTGGCCTGTAACAAAACTTGCTTCATCACTTAAAAAATATGAACATGCATGTGCAATATCTGAAGGTTGTCCCAGTCGTTTTACAGGAATACTTTGTAAAATCTGTTGCGTTACGGGTGAATCGGGTGGGTTAGCTGCGGTGAAAAGCTCTGTTTCTATTGGACCCGGTGCAATCGAATTTACAGTAATACCATAAACACCAAGTTCTAGCGCTGCTACTCTACTTAAGCCAATAAGGCCAGCTTTGCTCACTGCATAAGCACTTCGCTGTGTTTTACCTAAAGCTGCTCTAGAAGACATATTAACAATACGTCCAAAGTTTTCTGATTTCATATTTGGAAGTAGGGCTTGAATACACTGTAAGGAGCATCGTACATTGAGACTAAGTACTTGATTAAAATCGTCTAAACTTTGATTCTCAATATTGTCTGGTTTGACCATTCCAACATTATTCACTAAGCGAGTAATGGGGCCATCTTTTAGAAGCTTTTTCAGTGCGGCGGCAGTTGCTTCTACATCTAATAAATCGACTTCTATATCCGCACTCTCTTTATCTAAAATAATTGGATACCATCCATTTTTTTTACATTGTTGAGCAATTGCAGCACCGATTCCTCGAGCACCGCCTGTGATGAGAACTTTATTAATTTTTGACATGATTACATTCCTTGTAAAAAAAGCATGGTAAAACCATGCTCTCCATATTTTTATAAGCAAAATTTTCCGTCCAAATAAGCCTTTCTCCAGCGGTCTATTTTGATTTTCTGAAATAGACCTCCAATGTAAAAAGGATCTTGTTCAATAAATTTTTGAGCAGCTTCTCTTGAAGCTACATCAATAATATAAATTCCACCGCCTAAGTCTTGGCCATTATCATCCAACTTTGCGCCACAAGCTAAAAGTAGTTCAAGATTTTGATTTAGATAATCTAAATGATCCTGTCTTAATTTTTTTCTAAGAAGTTGATGGTCTATTTTGTCCCAGGTTTCTACAACATAAGGCATTTTAATTTCCTCGTATATTAAGCTCTATTAGAATGAAAATGGATATTCAAGAATTAAACGGACTTCATCAATATTCCCATATCTATAGCCTTTAGTTGCTCTATGAGTGGCTTGACGAAGACGAACATCAAGATCTTTCGCAATGCCTTGCTTAACTTTGTAACGTAATTCGATATCTCTTTCCCAATGTTTGTTATCTATACTCTGGTCATAAACATGACGTTTGGTGTAAAAAACATTATCACTCCCTGTATTATCCATATCCCAGCCATATAGATAACGAGTCATAAATGATAAACCATCAACTCCATAAGGTGAGAAGTCGATTTCATATTTAACTTGAGCTGATTTTTCTTTGGCCTCAGTAAATGTTGAGAACTGCACAGTATTGGGGGTACTAGGAATTCCTCCATTATTGTTAAATCCTATCCAGTCAAAGGGCTCGTCACCTAATACTTGTTGATAAGCTAAACTGAAATTGTGGTTAGATAATTTATAGGTTCCCATTACTGAAACAATACTTGTACTAATATTTCCGCCCGTGGCATCACCTGTATCTCGGTTAATATAGTTATTTGTTTGTAGATTGAAATTTGATTGAGCATCAATTTGATGTTTATATTTTGCTCCTAAATAATATTGCATCCAGACATTCTCTAATTCTGAAATATAAGCAGAAGTTTCAATATTATCGTGTTTATGGGTTGCTCCTATATAGGCAACATAATCACCTTGAATTCCATTATTGTAATCAGTATTAAAATAGTTTAAGCGATCGGTCGAATCAACAGGGCTCATCTGCGTAAAATAACCAAAATCTAAATTGAGATTCTCAAAGCTCTGATCCTTAATCGATAGACCTGTCGACATTGAAGGAAGTAGACGCGAATAATTGGTTCCAAGAATAGGATTGTTCGGGAATTGATTACCTAGTACTGCTTCAGTTTCCTTATATTTTGCCCGTAAGGCACCGCCAAATTCGGCGGTTGCCGATTTAGGTTTTCCTGTCGAGTCGACTTCTAAATTATTTGTACCAGTTCGATATCCATCACTATCGAGTTTTAAAGCAATCAGGCCATAACCGTTTAAACCGAACTGTATAGGCGTATCTGTCCAACCTGTCTCTATGTTGGCAATGAAACCTTGGGTCCATTCTTCACGATAACCTTTACGTTCAGATACAGGTAATTGAGCATTCTGTCCGGCAGAATTAAATTCACCTTTACGAAAGTCGCGATTGAAATAATAGTTTTTTGCTAGCACATTAAATTTTGTATCATCAATAACATCAGCCCGAGTTGTATTGATACTGGTTATGGATAGGCAAAGAGTACCCATAACCAGTAAATTTTTATTTACTGGTTTTTTCATTTTTTTAAATCCTTTTAAGTATTAAAAATAATTATTCAGACAGTTGAGGGGATCAATTAAACACGATCCCAAGTATCTGAAGGTTCAAAGATAAATCCATTATCTTGTTTACGAATGTAGCCACAATACGGGTCACCAAAGTGAACAGGCAAGAGTAAAGCTTCTCGGCTTACAGCACGCTCCAAGCATTCAAGCCGAGTTTTTCGTGCGATATCCGGCCAAATGCAATAACCTGAATTGATTTCAGGACGAACAATTTGTAGTGGACTATGGAATACGTCGCCACAAAAGATTGCTTCTTCTCCTTGAGAGCTAACACGAAAAGTGACTTGTCCTGGGCTATGACCGGGTGCAGGCTCTACAACTAAGCAATCGGCAATTTCAGTGTGAGGTTTTATAAACTCAACCAGACCTTCGTTAAATACGGGCATTACACTATCGAAGAAGGAATCACCAAAAACATCGATAACGCCAGGTTCTTTATTTTTTCCTTCATGACAAAAATCAAAGTCCTCTTTAGGTAAATAGTATTTGGCATTAGGGAAGGTTGGTGTCCAGCGGTTGTCTTTCCAAATCGTATTCCAGCCAACATGGTCAGAGTGTAAATGGGTAATCACCACATGAGTTACCTTTTCAGGAGGTGCGCCAGCAGCTGTCATCCACTCAGTGATCAAGTTATTCAGCATATGCATCCGAGGAATTTCTGGACGTTGTTTGAAATTACCAACACCGGTATCAATCACAATAATATTATTACCCGCATGAACCACCCAAAATTGAATACTGACAATAAGACGATTCATTTGTGGAATCCAATGATGTGGTGCAAGCATATCTTTATGCTCTTCTAACAGACTTTGATCTGCTGTCGGAAATAAAAATTTTGGATCATGGCTCGGGCCAGCATATTCATGAATACGGGTTACTTTTACTTCACCAATCATTCTTGATTCAATCATGGGTCACTCCTTAACAAATATTCTTTAATTTAATACTTAAACATGTTCAAATAGGGCAGCTAAACCTTGTCCACCACCAATACACATAGTCTCTAAACCATATCGAGCATTACGGCGTTTCATCTCATGTACTAAAGACGTCATGATACGAAGTCCTGTTGCACCAATAGGATGACCCAGAGAAATTCCTGAACCGTTCACATTGATATGAGAAGTATCAGTAATATTTAAGCCTTTGATTACTGCTAAGGCTTGAGCTGCAAAGGCTTCATTGATTTCGATCAAATCAATTTCTTTAAGAGACATATCTAGTTTTTTAAGTAGTTTATTCACCGCAGATACAGGGCCAATACCCATTCGGCTTGGATCGCAACCTGCCGCGCTCCAGCCGGTGATTTTGGCTATCGGTTGCAAATGATGTTTTTCTAAATATTCTTTACTTACAATTAGGCAGCCTGCAGCAGCATCGTTTTGTTGACTTGAGTTACCTGCGGTGGTGACACCATTTGGCAATAAGGTTTTTAGTTTAGCTAAACTTTCAATAGTACTATTTGCACGAATACCTTCATCAAAATCAATAATTTTGGATTCTTTTTTGGATTTCACTTCAAGCGGAATCACTTCCTCTTTAAACTTTCCTGTATCCCAAGCTTGCTGGGCTTTTTGATGACTTTGTAGAGCAAAAGCATCACACTCTTCACGACCAATATTATAGTCTCGGGCCAGATTATCAGCAGTTTCTGGCATGCCTGAAATAGCTCCAAAGCGTTCAATCGGCTGAGATCTTTCACGACCACGTTCCAGTCGATCAAAGAAAGTGACATTACCTGCGCGGCTACCCCAACGCATATTGGTAGAGTAATATTCAATATTACTCATACTTTCTACACCAACAACCATAATAGCTTCAGCATTTCCGGATTGAATGGTCATTGCTGCATTGATAATCGCTTGTAAGCCTGAACCACAACGTCGATCTAATGTATAACCGGGAACTTCAATTGGAAGTCCTGCAGCTAAAGCCGCATAGCGTCCAATACAAGGTGCCTCACTAGATGAGTATGACTGCGCAATAATGACGTCATCTAAAGTGCTAGTATCTATTCCAGTTTTCTCTACGATGGATTGAATGACTTTTACAGCGAGATCGACTGCAGTTAAAGAGGCAAGTACACCACCAAATTTACCAATTGGGGTACGCAGTGGGCTGATAATATAAGCGTCTTTCATTTTGAATTCCTTTAAATTAGTGCCAAATCCATAGCCTGTTGTTCAAGTTCTTTTTGAAAATGGGGATGTGCAATTGCAATCATTTTTTTAATGCGTTGGGGAATGCTTAAACCGCGTAAATCGGCGATTCCATATTCAGTCACAATCAGCCCGGCATCACTGCGCGGTGTAGACACGGGGCCTTGTAGCTTGCTTACGATACGACTAAAACTTTTTCCAGAAGCAGGCAGGGCAATAATTGAAACGCCCCCATGAGACTGATTGGCTGCACGAATAAAGTCTAAAGCTCCACCTACAGCGCCCACATAGGTTTTATTGGCAATCTCAGCATTTACCTGACCTGTTAAATCAACTTCAATTGCCGAGTTGATCGCAATAAATTTTTGAATAGCAGCAAGAGTCGCAGCATGATGGGTATATTCGGTTGAACGCAGTTCAATGCCTGAATTTTGATGAACAAATTGATGTAATTTAGAAGAACCTACAATTAAACCTGTGATGGTTTTTCCAGGATTAATACTTTTTTTCTGATTGGTAATCACCCCTTTTTGCATCAATTCTGCAACACCATCACTAATAATGCCTGAATGAATACCTAAATGTTGATGTTGATCCAAAGCCTGCATAATGGCCTCGGGAATAGAGCCAATTCCAAGTTGTAAAGTTGAATGATCGGGGATGCAAGAGGCAACATTTTGAGCAATTCTTTGAGTAGTTGCTGAATAATCAGCACTATGTTGTGCTTCGATTTTCCGGTCGGTATACACCATCACATCAAAATCAGCCTCAGTTAAATATTCATCCGAATACACCCAAGGTGCTTGCTGATTGACTTCTGCAATCACAATTCGAGCATGTCGGAGGGCAGATTTTAAATAATCTTGTGCCAAGCTATAACTATATTGTCCTTGAGCATTTGCTGCTGAAACCTGAATCAATACAACATCTAGTTTAAGCTGTTGATCTTCGATTAAACGGGGAAGTTGCGAATAATGCACAGGCACAATATCTAAAACCTGATGTTGTGCAAGGGTTCGATTATGTCCTGCACCACAATAGCTCAGATATTCAACATGTTCGGAGTATTCAGGTAGGCAAGTAGGAAACTGGCTAATACCTAAAAAAACTTTAAGTTTCCCAATTTTTTTACGATTTTGAATTAAATTTTGAGTAAGCGGTATGGGCTCAGCTTGAGCCTGGCCCCATACCACGCGATCACCA
The DNA here is from genome assembly GCF_002434085.1 of Acinetobacter sp. UBA6571. Lineage (NCBI taxonomy): Bacteria > Pseudomonadati > Pseudomonadota > Gammaproteobacteria > Moraxellales > Moraxellaceae > Acinetobacter > Acinetobacter sp. UBA6571. The sequence goes on from NZ_DJJJ01000060.1 coordinate 5,874, forward strand.
TGTCGAACATAGCTGGATAAATCAAGCTGAGAAATATCGTATATCTTTTCCATGATGATCATCCTTGATCTTAAAAGGTATTCAGCGTTAGTGAATTGAAGATGGGTGTTGAGATAATGCTGTCACTTTAATATCCATATAGGGAAATAAAGGCAAACTCATCAGTAAATCATGTAATTCATTATTGCTTTCAACATCAAAAATACTGATGTTGGAATATTTACCTGTGACACGCCATAAATGTGGCCATTTACCTGCTTTCTGTAGATCAATAGCACGTTCTTTTTCAGCGCGTTTAATTTCATCCATTTTTACAGGATCACTATCTAATGGAATTTTTACAGTCATTTCTACACAAAAAAGCATATTTATTATCCTTAATATTTGATGAATAAGTCTTATCCGACGTCTTTGGTTATAAATGGCTTCAACTTGCCAATGAAAGTCTTGCCATGTTCAAACCAGTTTTTACGAATTTCAGAGTTCATATAAGTTTGCATTTGTTGTTCATTTTCGAACCAGCATTCTCCAATAGCATCGACATCCGGCACATCAAAGAAGGGAACATGAATATCGGTAGGTTCTGAAGCAATCAAGCGAACTTCATATTTATATAAACCTGGAATACCGGCTGACATTTCAAAGTGGCGTAGACATTCTTGATCAAATTTTTCTTTACTCATGTCTTCTGGTTTAGCAAGTAAATAAAGGATACGGATCATATTTAAACTCCCTGTTTTTGATAATGATGAGATATTAAGTTAGGTTCATCTTTAGGCACTCTAATGAGTAAAATAGAGACTGTTGCTAAGCCGTAAGCTGTTAAGCAGAACAAACCGATCGAGGGAGCAAGACCTAATGATTCAGCAAGAATACCCACACCAACGACTGATAGAGCACCAAATGATTTTCCGACATTGTAGGAAAAGCCCATACCTGTGGTACGAATATGAGTCGGAAATAAGTCTGTTAAAAATGGTCCAAGTGCTGCAAACATACCGATTGAAGAGAAACCGACAAAGAAGCCCAGTGCCAAGGTGATGTATTGATTCATTGCAATCAACATATACACCACGGTCACAATCCAGCTCAAAATAGACATACCAATCAGAGTCTGTTTACGACCCCATTTATCAGCTAGATAAGCTGTAAACATAAAGCCTGCAAATGCTCCTGCAGCCATAATTAAAATCGTGACAATTTTAGAACTTGGACTCAGTCCACGCTCATTCATCAGGGTCGGAATCCAAATAAGAATGGCATAGCATGCTGCTTGTAAACCTATAACGAGTAAACTTGCGAAAATGGTTGAACGTAAATATTCTTTTTTGAAAATAGAACTAAAAGATGCTTTCTCAATATTTTCTTTATTTTTAGCCACATCATTAACGAATTTAACTGATTCTTTCACATTACGGCGAATATAAATCACAATTAAAGCGGGAATGACACCAGTCCAAAAAACCACACGCCAAGACCATTCTGGTGGTAGCATCGTAATAAGTATTGTGGCTACAATCACCGATCCTGCCCAACCTAAAGCCATTCCTGACTGGACAAAGCCGACAGCCTTATTTTTGTGTTTTGCAGAAACAGCTTCGGCCATGAGTGCCGCACCCACAGCCCATTCGCCACCAAAACCAAGACCTTGTAGCGTCCTTGCGACTAAAAGCTGTTCATAGTTTTGTGCAAATCCTGCCAGTATGCCAAAAAATGTAAACCATAAAATAGTAAACATCAGGATTTTTACACGACCATAACGGTCGGCCAAAATACCTGCGATCCATCCACCAATGGCAGTAACAATCAGGGCAACTGTACCAATCAGGCCAACCTGAGTTTGGGTAAGAGCCCAAGTTGCCATAATGACGGGTAATAAAAAACTAAAAATTTGCATGTCATAAGAGTCAAGAGCCCATCCTGCATAACATGCCCAAAATGTCTTTTTCTGGTTGGAATCCGATTCCTTGTACCAATTTAACATTCCCATTTACATCTCCTTTGTAAAATCGATTTATAATTTATTTCATTCTTGAAAAATCCAGCGGTACATCTGTAATAGTTTGGATATATTCGGGTGTATGAGGTGAAACGATATCAATTACAAATACTTGGCCTTTAATAAATTCAAAAGTCGCAATCTCTGTATAAACACGGTTTACGCAGGCCAATCCAGTTAATGGATAGCTACATTCTTCTAAAATTTTACTTTGGCCTTGCTTGGTTAAATGTTCCATCATGACGTAAACATTTTGTGCGCCTGAAGCAAGATCCATTGCACCACCTACAGCAGGAATGGCATCTGGATGTCCTGTATGCCAATTGGCTAGATCACCGTTGGCTGAAATTTGGAATGCACCTAAAATACAGTAATCCAAATGTCCACCGCGCATCATTCCAAAAGAGTCCGCATGATGAAAAAAGGCACCACCTTTTTTTAAATCAATCGCTTCTTTTCCGGCATTGATCAAATCCCAATTTTCTTTACCCTTTTCAGCTTGAGTCCATTGACCTAAAACACCATTTTCACTTTGTAGAATCACTTCTTTATCAGTGAAATAGTCTGCAACTAGAGTCGGTAAACCAATACCTAAATTGACATATGAACCTTCTGGTATATCTTGAGCCACACGTTGAGCAAGATTATTTTTTTGTTGGATATCCATAATGCTTATGCTCCAATTTCACTTTTTAGTGTCACACGATCGACAAAAATTCCAGGAGTAATAATGATTTCTGGGTCTAAATCACCAAGTTCACAGATTTGATCTACAGCGACTAAAGTAGTTTTTGCAGCCATAGCCATAATAGGAGCGAAATTACGTGCAGTTTTGTTGTAAATTAGATTGCCCCATCGATCGCCTGCCTTGGCATAAATCAGGCTGTAATCTACGGCCAAAGCTTTCTCAAAGACGTAACCTTGACCATCTATTTCTTTGGTCTCTTTATTTTCTGAAAGTAAGGTGCCATAAGCTGTACGTGTATAAAACCCACCGATACCGCAACCAGCAGCTCTTAAACGTTCTGCAAGCGTACCTTGAGGTACAACTTCAAGTTCAATTTCATTATTGCGATATAGTTCTTCAAAAACATATGCGTCTTTTTGGCGAGGGAAAGAACAAATTAGTTTTTTGACGCGTTTAGCTTTGAGTAGTGCTGCAAGACCTTGATCACCATTCCCCGCATTATTACTTACAATAGTTAGATCTTTCGCACCTTGTTCAATGAGTGCATCGATAAGTTGATTGGGCATACCAGATCCACCAAAGCCACCAATTGCAATGATTGAACCATCTTGAATGTCTATGACAATATCCTTTGCCGAATTGAAGATTTTATTGATCATCTTACTACCTTGTAAAATTCAAGTTTCTTATACTTAATAGTAAGGTCACACATTCTAGTGTTTGGCACAATTTTATAATTTGAAATCTGTGTTAACCTCTAGTTAACGCAAAATTCAGCATAAAAAATCAAATACTTAATGAATGTGTGCTTGTAAACACTGGATAAAATCTTTAGAAAATTGACTTATTTGATTGAAATTTATTGAACAGATTTTAAAGCTGCGCTGCGCCCATTTTTCATTGATTTTGGTGCAGGTAAGCTGGGGATGAATATGCTGGAGGCGCTGAAATGCCGCCAGCGGAATGATGGAGATGCCGGCACCGGCAGCGACCATTTGACAGATGGAATCGTAGCTTGAAACCTGAACTCGGATGTTGATTTTTTTGTCTAGTTGAAGGGCAAGCTTATATAAGAACTGCTGAATGGCGCTGCCTTCGTTTAAGGTCACTACAGAATACTCAATAATATCGATTAAAGTGATATTTTCAATTTCCAGTAAAGGGTGCATTTTCGGTGTAATCAAAACGAGTTGAGAAGAAATTAAAGGTAAAGTCTGTAAATGATCGGTGTCGATATCGCCTGAAATAATGCCTAAATCCACTTGCCGGTCTGCGACCACATGAATGATCTCTTCACTGGTCATCTCTTTCAGATTTACATCGACATGTGGATGGGTAATTAAATATTCCGACAGTGCATTAGGAATATATTCAGTGATGGCCGTGGTGTTAGCGGCAATGGTTAATTTGCCCTGAATTAGGTTGTTAAATTGAGACAATTCACCTTTCAGGCATTCAATTTCATGCTGGAAAGATTTTGCGTATTTGAGATAAATCTGGCCAATTTCAGTTAGTCTGACACCTTGAGATGAGCGCTCTAAAATTTTTAGGCCTAATTGCTGTTCTAGATTCTTAATCCGGTTACTGGCTGCAGGTGTCGAAATAAAGGTTTTTTCAGCAGCCCGAGTTAAATTTTGAGTCTCGGCGATATTCAGAATCAGCCTGAAATCATTTAAATCAAAGTTCACAGGTTTACTCGCGTGAAATTATTAAAATTAAAAAAGATTATTCGCAGCAATACTTACTTGAATTGATATTAAGTCAAAAGTATTTCATTTTTTCACTATATATGAAATGTGATTATTGTTAGACCAAAGTGAGGTTGCTGGTATGTATTTTTAAATCATTCCATTAGGGATAGGTGACCCAAAACACTAAATGAAGAGCCGTAAGGAGAATAGCGTCCTGTATTGACGGCACCTAAGGGATATCGATATTTTCAAAAAATCCAACATCACGGCCTATATGATGCTGGAAAACCGGAAAATCCTAAATGATGGCTTGGTCAATAAATTCTTGAATGGCAACTCTGCTATAGCCTAATTCCTCTAGAATTGCCTGGGTATGTTCTCCCAGGTCTGGTACAGGACCGATTTGGTAATCTTTATCATTCTTGCATCCGACGGGTTTAAGTGTCGGAACTCGACCAACCGGGGTGTCTACCGCAGTCCAGCGCTGTCGTGCTTGTAATTGTGGATGATGCCAGACGTCTTTCATTTCATTCACATTCGCCCTGGCAATATTGGCAAGATCTAAACGATTGATCACTTCTGTCTGAGTTAAATGTTTAAATACATCTAAAATAATAGCTTGTAGTTTTTCACGATTTTTTGAGCGTAATGTATTGTTTATGAATTCAGGCATTTCTGAAAGTGTAACGTCTTGCAATACAAATTTGCAAAAGGCTTTCCATTCCCGCTCATTTTGAACCGCTAAAATGACTTGTTTATCATCACCCGTATGGAAAAGACCATAAGGATAGATGGTTGCGTGCGAGGCTCCGGTCCGCTGAGGCGCGGTATTGCCACGAAACGCATAATAGAGCGGATAGCCCATCCATTCAGTCATGCTTTCAAGCATCGAAATATCAATACGTTTTCCTTTACCTGTCTTAGCGCGTTCAATCAAGGCAGCCAAAATATTGGAATAGGCATACATACCGGCAGCAATATCAGAAATAGAACAGCCTGCTTTTGTATACTCATTTTCGGTGCCAGTGATCGATAAAAATCCGGATTCACTCTGAATCAGTAAGTCATAGGCCTTTTTATCATGATAAGGACCGGGATTTTCAGCATCATCACCATACCCTGAGATATCACAGACAACAATTTTCGGATTGATTGCAGACAATTCTTCAAAAGACAGACCAAGCCGGGAAGCAGAACCTGGCGCAAGGTTTTGCACCAGTACATCTGCTGTTAATACAAGCTGCCTGAGAATATCTTGAGCCGCTTGAGTTTTAATATCCAGTGTTAAGCTTTCTTTAGACCGATTGGCCCATACAAAATGCGAAGACATTCCATCGACACGCTCATCATATTTTCGTGCGAAGTCACCGATATTTGGACGCTCAATCTTGATTACCCGTGCACCTAAATCTGCGAGTTGCCGTGTACAAAATGGTGCAGCAATTGCATGCTCGAGTGTAATGACGGTAATATCATTTAAAGGAAGCATTGGACTTATTCCTTAAAAGAAATTTTTGCTTTCATGCAAATTTGACCATTGTCTTTTTGAATCCATAATTCTCCTTGCGTGGATTTAATACTGCCATAGATTTGAAAATCATCAAAATCAAAGACTGGATTCACCGCACGAAACTCAAAATGAGTAATTTGTTTATCTGGATATTCTTGTTTGAAATGATGAATTAAAAGAGTGGCTAAAAGTGGGCCATGCACCACAAGGCCAGGATAACCTTCTTCTTGGGTGGCATAAGGACGGTCATAATGAATACGATGTCCATTGAATGTCACAGCCGAATACCTGAATAGCGTCACAGGATCGATAGGGAACGATTTTTTATAATCGAATGCTTTTGTTTCTGCATTTTCAGGCTGCTTCTGAGGAGCACGTTGTACTTGGTTGCTTACATCACGATACACAATGTCTTGTTCTTCAATGATGGCCAATTCATTTTCTGCATAAATTGAATGCTGAACGGTAACGAAATACATGTCACCGCTTTTTCCATGTTTGAACTCAACCTTTAAAATTTCTGATTCACGACATATGGATTGATGAGCGGCAATGGGTTTGATGAACTCTAAGCGGCTGCCTGCCCACATACGCTTAGGAAAAGGAATAGGGGGTAAGAATCCGCCTTTTTTAGGATGTCCATCTAGAGCAAGATCCTGTCCGTTAACCAAAGGTAGAAAATAAAACCAATGATATAAATGCGGTAAATCAGCCGGTAACTTATTTTCTTCATTGAGTAAAGCCTGCATCATTGCTACAGGACGATGATCTGAATAATCATCCAGTACTTCTTTTTTTCCAATCCAATTACTGTAGTTTTCCATGACCACTCCTTAATCCTTTATGCGTTTAAACCCGCTTGCTTCAAAATCTTTTGCGCTCTCAAAATGACGGGTAAATCAATCATTTTTCCATCTAGGCTGATGGCTTGGCCTTGGGCTTGATTAATAGCATCCAAAACACGCTGCGCCCACTGAATTTCAACATCTGTTGGACTAAATGCAGTATTCACAATATCGATCTGCTTTGGATGAATACAAAGTTTTCCTGCAAAACCCAGATTCTTGGCTTGTAAGGTTTCCTTTTCAACTAAAGCTTCGTCTTTGAAGTCAACAGTAACCCCATCGATAGGAGACTCGATTCCTGCAAGTTTAGAAGCCAATACGAATTCATTACGAAATGACAAAAGCTCCTCATAACCGCCTTGCATATTCATTTCTAACTGAAAATCAATTGAACCGAATATCAGTGCCTTAACCGATTTTGCCTGAGCAATTTGACGGATATTGACAAATCCAAGCGGGGTTTCGATCAGTGCGAATATATCCATTGCACGAATAGCAGTCACAGCATCAATATCTGCAACAGATTCAGTTTTGGGTAACACAATCGCTTGCACATTGCTGAATTTTGCCAACTGGATATCGTCCGCAAACCATTCGCTGTTTTTTGAATTGATACGGATCATCATATTTTTTTGTGGATGCTCCATCAGCCAATATTTTAAAGTTTCTCTGGCTGAATTTTTTAAATTCACTGGAACCGCATCTTCTAAATCGATAATAATTGCATCCGCTGATGTGCTGAGCGCTTTTTCAAAACGTTCTACACGATTAGCCGGTACAAAAAGATAAGAGCGTGCAGATTTTTGTACTTTTTCCATGCTGTAGCCTTTATTTAGAATGAGCGCGGTAAATCAAGTAAATGTTCAGCAACATAACTGAGAATTAAATTCGTCGAAATAGGGGCAACTTGATACAGGCGGGTTTCACGGAATTTACGCTCAATATCGTATTCATTGGCAAATCCAAAACCGCCATGGAATTGCAAGCAGTGATTTGCTGCTTCCCAGCTTGATTTAGCAGCCAGATACTTCGCCATATTTGCTTCAGCACCGCAAGACTGGCCATGATCAAACAGTTCACAAGCACGGAAACGCATTAAGTTTGCAGCTTCGATTTCAATGAAAGATTCAGCAAGCGGGAACTGCACACCTTGGTTTTGACCAATTGGACGGCCAAATACTTCTCGGTCTTTTACATATTTGGTTGCGCGATCCATAAACCAATAACCATCACCAATACATTCTGCAGCAATTAAAGTACGTTCTGCATTCAGGCCATCTAGAATATATTTAAAACCTTTACCTTCTTCACCGATTAAGTTTTCTTCAGGAATTTCTAGGTTTTCAAAAAATAATTCATTGGTTTCGTGATTCACCATATTGGGAATAGGTTGCACCGCCATGCCTGATTTCATGGCTTCTTTAATATCAACCATGAAAATAGACATGCCTTCAGATTTCTTTTTCACTTCAGCCAAAGGCGTTGTTCGTGCCAGAAGAATCATCCAATCACTATGCTGCACACGTGAAATCCACACCTTTTGACCATTAATCACATAACTGTCACCTTTTTTTACTGCGGTGGTACGAATCTTTGTAGTATCTGTACCCGTCGTAGGTTCTGTCACTGCCATAGATTGTAGACGCCATTCACCAGATGCGATTTTAGGTAAATAAAATTCTTTCTGTACCTGAGAGCCGTTACGTAACAGTGTACTCATGTTATACATTTGACCGTGACAAGCGCCTGAGTTTCCGCCACTGCGATTAATTTCTTCCATAACTACAGATGCTTCAGCCAAGCCCAATCCTGAACCGCCAAATTCTTCTGGAATCATTGCTGCCAACCAGCCTGCACTAGTTAAGGCATCTACAAACTCTTCAGGATAAGTTTTGTCTTCATCAATTTTGCGATGATATTCATCTGGAAATTGCGCACATAATGCACGAACAGCTTCACGGATTTCTTGGTAGTTATTAAAAGTGCTTTTCATTTGAATGGCCTTATCATGATCCCTTTTATATTTTTGATCATATATTGTTATGTAAAATAATTTAAAATAGTATATTCTGATGGAAGTCATGCTAGAAAATTATTGAAATGGACATCAAACAATTACGGACTTTCGTTACAATATTAGAAGTAGAAAACCTTACTAAGGCTGCAGCTATGCTAAATATTGTGCAGCCTGCTGTATCACGTCAGATTCAAATGCTTGAAGAAGAATTAGGAGTGAAATTATTTAACCGTTCCCGTCATGGGATGGCTTTGACTGAGGATGGTAAGTTACTAGAACCTTATGCAAGAAGAATCTTAGAAGAAGTTGAGACTGCCAAATTAGAATTAACCGCAAATAAAGGAATGATACGAGGGAAAGTTCATATCGGTGTATTGTCGAGTATTAGTGAATTACTTTCTGCTTTGATTATGAAGTTGATCAAGGAGAAGTATCCTGAAGTACAAGTGAAAATATCAGTGGGATATTCTGGGCATTTAAAAGAATGGTTAGAGGCTGGAGATATTGATTTAGCTTTAATGTATGACACTACACCTTCTAAGTTAATTGATTTGACTCCGTTGGTAAAAGAGCCACTATTTTTAATAGGATCGGCTCAATCTACACTTCAGCAAAATGAAGTCCTTGAACTTAAAAAAATAGAGCCATTTCCATTAATTTTACCTTTTCACCCTCATCGATTGCGATCTCTGATTGAGCAGGCTTATAAGCAAAATGAAGCTAACTTAAAGATTTATGCTGAAACTAATGATTTGAATATACAAAAACAGCTAGTTATCCAGGACTTTGGTTATACAATCTTACCCCTAGTTTCTGTAATAAATGAGTATAGGGCAGGATTAATTAAAGTTACTCCAATTTTAGACCCCTCATTTTCTCGTGTGATTACTTTAGCAACGCACTCTACAAGAAATATCCCCAAGCATATTAGGATTATTTCACGCGAAATTATTGGTTGTGTTGAGCAATCTATTGATGAGAAAAAATGGCCGAATGCTCAATGGATATATGAAAGTTAATATCTAAATTTTATTTATAAAATCGTAAGTTAAAGACCTAAAACCACCTGATACGGTTTAAATCCTTCGACCACTGCTTTGGAAATCAACTGAATAAAAGCTTCAGTTTTTCCATAAGCCATCCATTGATCCAATGCTTCATAGTAAGCTAAACGATTCTCTACAGTAATCACACAAGGTGGATAACCAGCTTTAAGCAATTCGAGGTTCATCAATAGGCGTGATGTACGGCCATTGCCATCAATGAATGGATGGATACCTACAAAATCAGCATGTACTTTAGCTGCACGTTCAATGGGGTGAAGCTTATGTGCCTCTGAATTGTACCAATCAACTAGCTGAGCCATCTTGTCATTTAATAATGTGTAATCAGGTGGGGTAGACGTGGCACCAGAGATTAGAACATTTTGTTGGCGATAACGGCCAGCATTATCATCATCAATGTTTTTTAAAATGAGTTGATGGATATTGCGAATTTGCCATTCCGAAAATAGTTCTTCTTTTCTAATAATATCTTCAACGTAATAAATAGCATTTCTATGGTTAATTGCCTCGAAGTGTTCTCTTAATGCTTTCCCACCGACAGTTATGCCTTCTAACACGACTTTCGTTTCTAAAAGAGTAAGGGTATTTCCTTCAATAGCATTCGAGTGGTAAGTCCATCGTAAAATAAGATCTTCTTGTAAATTTTTTACTATTGCTGGGGATAGGGGGCGATGCTGATCTAATTTATTTTTTAAATCATCAATAATTTCAAACATTACTTTGTCCCTAAATGTGTTTAAAAGAATAATACATCAAAAAAGAATATCAAATAAACGATATGTTATAATATAATATTTTTACTAGATTGTAACGATGCTACAATCGGTACACTATTTCAAATCCTGAATTGGGATTTGAACAAAACTACTTCGTGATTCAATACAATAAATCTGATTTGGGTCAAAATTGGGTCAATGAATTTTTTTATTCAATAAAAGATCTTTAGAATTAGTTGGTTAGGATCTGAGTTCAATTGACGCCATCTCTGTAAGTTCTGAAATTTTACTTATTGTTATACTAAGATGATTCTCAAAAGGACAGGATTAACTCGAATGAATGGCTGTTCAGAATATGGCTTACTCTTTTGAGTAAGCCTTTGAGTGTATATGGGAAAATTATAATTATTTAAGTGTTTGATGCTCTTTGCATTAACAATAGAGTTTGAATTTTTTGCCCCAATAAATGCACCATTAAACCCAGCATAACAATACATGAACCCAACCACTGCAAAGTATTTAATTGTTCATCTAAAAATAAATAGGCAAAAATCATACTTATAACAGGTACCCAAAGTGACAATGGGCTAATTTTAGCAACAGGATAACGTGTCAGTAGGTAGATCCATAAGCCATATCCGATAATCGTGGCGAAATAGGCGAGAAATGCGGCGGCGCCGAATCCTTTCCAAGTCAGTGCATGCCAATCCGCAACCACACCTTGCCAGCCAATATTCTGTACCGCTAAAAGTAAAAACCATAAAGGGGTAAGAATATTGCCCCATACGACTAAACCAATTGGGTGAACAGGCCCCATTTTTTTGACTACGATATTACCGCAGGCCCATGAAATTGCTGAGCATAATACCAATGCCAAACCCATTAATGGAACATGACTATGTTGTTGACCAAAGGCAATCAGCATTAAGCCCATAAAGGCAATCGCGATAGCCAGCCACTGGTTCCAAAAGGCTTGTTCGCGTAAAAAAAATGCTGCAATCATGACAGTAAAAAAGGCTTGGGATTGCACAACTAAAGCGACTAAACCTGTAGGCATTCCTGTCGCAATTGCACTGAACATAAAAGCAAATTGAGAAAAGTTACTAATAAAGCCATAAAGTAATAACCATTTCCACCCGATGCTTGGAATACGAATGAAAAAGAGGGCAGGCAATAAAACCAGTAGATAGCGTAAACATCCGAGGAGCATAGGGTGTATCTCACTGACGCCAACTTTCATAAAATAAAAGTTAATACCCCAGATGAACACGACTGCGAAGGCAGCAAGTTTATCTTTTAAAAGCATATGTAATTTCCTAAAGACGTGGATGACCTGTACTTGGTACAGGTCATTGTGTTTGAGGATTAAATTTTGGTTTGTTTGGCAGGGATGAGCGTATTCAGTTGTGTACTTTGATGACGTAATTTAATCAGCTCTATGTAATCACGAATAATGAAGATACAGAACAGGATGCCTGCACTTGCGATACCGAACCAGAACGCTTTTTGAAGACTAGGAATAAAAGCCATGGCAGCAAAGATGGAAAGCATGCCGATGATTGCAAAATAACTGAGGTATGGGAAACACCACATACGAACTTTTAAACGTTCAGGTGCTACACGTTCTAAGTGGCGACGCAAACGGATTTGCGAGAATGCAATCACGATATAGACAAATAAGGCTACAGTTCCATAAGATTCGACCAAGAAAGGGAAAACAGCATCTGGTGAGAAGTATGAAGCTAGAATTGATAGATAACCAAACAATGTGCTAAATAGGATGGCACGAATTGGAACACCATTTTTTGAAAGTTTAGTTAAGCTACGAGGTGCATCACCATTTTGGGTTAACGCAAACAACATACGGCTCGCAGCATAAACACCAGAATTTAAACAACTAAGCACCGCTACGAGAATTACGACATTCATAATGTCTGCAACAAACGGAATATTAAGAACTTTTAATGCACTTACATAAGGCGTCGCAATTTCTGGACTATTCCAAGGGACGATACATACCACTAATAAAATTGAGCAAACATAGAAAATAAGTACACGTGAAATTACAGATTGAGTTGCTTTGGCAACAGATTTTTCGGGGTCTTTGGTTTCTGCAGCAGCAATCGTAACGATCTCAGCACCAAAGTAAAATCCAGTTGCGGCAACAGCACCCGATAAGACTGGTCCCCAACCATTTGGCATAAAACCACCATGATTTAACAATTCACCAAATCCAGCGGCTTGATGGTTTGGCCAAAGACCGAACATATATAAAGAACAAAGGAAAATGAAAAGACCAATCGCAGCAACTTTAATAGATGAGAACCAAAACTCGAATTCACCAAAGGATTTGACTGAGAATAAGTTCGTTGCTGTTAATAGGGCGAGTAAAACCAGACTGACGATCCATTGTGGTGTATCAGGTAACCAATAAGCAAAGAGTTTTGCACCGACAATCGCTTCTAATGCAATCACGATGACCCAGAAATACCAATACATCCATCCTGTCATGAAGCCTGCGAGTCGAGATAAATAGGGCGAATCTTGGAAAGCATGGCGTGCATATGCATAGAAGGAGCCTGATACAGGAGAGGCGGTTGCAAGTTCACCAAGCATTCGCATCACTAAAATAATCAACACACCCGTAATCAGAAAGGACAAAATTGCGGCTGGACCTGCAGCTTGAATCACTACAGAACTACCTACAAATAGTCCCATTCCAATAACACCGCCGAGTGCCATCATTTGGACATGACGAGGTTTTAAAGCACTTTTTAAACTTTGATTTGAATCTGAATCATACATGATGGATTCCCTCTTATATTTTTATAACCGAATCATTACAGATGACTGAATTTGCGCTTAAAGCACTTCATCTCTTAAGTGGTACCAGCGATATAACAATGCTTGCCCGAGTCGACGGAATGGTCGAAACAGATGTGAAGGCAAAGGGGATTTATAAATCGGAAGCTCAAATTGAGGGCGGTGTATTCCCATCACTCGTTCTGCAAGACGGAGTCCTGCCATCGCGGAGAAAGACACACCATTACCACCATAACCAATAGCATAATAAATGCTTTCCTCAGGGTTGGGTTGTACGATACGAGGCATCATGTCATGACTCACATCGACCCAACCCCACCAAGAATAAGCAATAGGTATGCCACGTAAGCTTGGAAATTTGCGATAAAGCCCTTCTTTTAAACGTTCGAGATGGACTGGATTATCTGCATCTGCACCGGTTAAGGAACTTCTACTGCCACATTGCATGGATCCATCAGGGAGTAGGCGATAATAGTGACGTAAAGTTCGAGTATCCGTAATAAATGTGGTGCTGTGTAAGCCTGCCTCAGCACGTTCCGCTTCTGTTAAAGGGCGTGTCACAATAGAATTGGATAAAATCGGCATGATTTTTCCAGAAAGATGCGGGTGTAAGCCATTAGGCGTATAGCCACCTGTTGCAACTGCCACACGTTTTGCTTTGACAATACCATTTGGAGTACGTAAATAATGGATGCCATTGTGCGTTTCCCATCCAAGTACCGGACTTGAAGTATGTACTTTGGCACCAGCAGCACGGGCACGTTTTAAATAGCCAAAAGCCAGTTTTAGGGGGTGTACGCCAACACCATCGGGTTCCAGTAAGGCTCCGGCAGCTTCCTGATCAGCCACATACTCTTCATGCAGTTGCTCACGGCTCAACATACGAGTCTGATAGCCGAACGCCTCTTTCATGACGCGACCTTCATTTTCAAGGAAAGCCATTTTTTTTGCACGATGGGCGATATAAAGATGTCCACCATCTTGTGCATCACATTCAATACCGCTCACGAGGTCTTTAAAGTAGTCAAAGCCCTCCCGAATTTCGGCATCAAGACGTTTGGCGGTGTCTAATCCCCATTTTTCAATCCATTGGGAGCGATACAGACGACCCGACGCATTTTGACCTTGCCCACCGTTACGGCTGGTACAGCCCCATGCGGTACGGTTTGCTTCAAGCACAAGAGGTGCGGCACCAAATTGTTCAGCCAGTGTTAGTGCTGTCGATAGCCCAGTGAAGCCTCCACCAATAATGACAATGTCCGCTTCGGTGTCACCCATTAATGGCCCATCATCTTCGGGTGGCGTACCTGCTGTGCCGACCCAATAAGTTGGCGCATAATTTTCATTACCTGATAGGACAGGAGTGGTTAAAGGGTCAAACTGTGAGTTGTAACTTTTAAAACTCTGTGGCGGTATAGATTTATGCGGTTCTAGGCGTTCGCGAAATGAACTTGCATGTTGGACAGATTGATTCATTGAATGACTCCTTATGCGATTGGTTGCACAGGTCTATTTTTACGGAATGCATTTTTGACGAGAATTTTTCCATCTTTAAATGTAAAGACATCAACCATATTGGCTTCAATCCAGCCGCCATCAGCAGTCGTTGCTGTAAAAGTTGTTTCTGAAATACCGAACTCCGCGTTATCACTGATCCAGTGTTTACCGTTACGCCACTGAGCATCTGGAAAACTTTGAAAGGTATTGCTAAATGCTTGACGAACTGCATCTAAGCCCTCAATTCTGGTTCCAAAAACATCATCTCCAGCCACAGTTTCGAACCGACATTCTGGATGCATGCATGCCATGAGTTGTTCAACATCATGTTGATTCCAAGCTGTTGAAAAATCGGTAAGAAGTTGGATTAATTGTGCTTGCTGCATTTGTATTGCTCCAAAATTAGGTTTTATAAACTGATGAAATGAATGTACGGAAATACTGAAATATGGCGTAGTACCAGATTTAGAGTTTTTATGGAGCCAATAATTAATATTATTAAGTTATTGTTTTTAAATAGATATCTTAAATTAATAAGAGTGGAATGCCTTTTGCTTTATATCAAGTAAGTCCAGTTTTAGCTTAAAGATGGACTGAAACCATGAGCTTTGCACCAGTTTGAGTAGGCAAGCATCAAAATGGATCGCAGCAATGCACAGATATAAGGATTAATTAGTGACTTCAGCAATTTCAGCTACAGTTTGGCAAGCATTATTTTCTAATACGGCACAGAGCGGTTTGAATTTACAGGGCAGAATCTGCCGTATGATGTTTTCGGCTTTAGTACAAGGTTATTTAAAACCAGGTATGGTAGTACCTTCTAGCCGAGATTTAGCTGATCAATTGGGTGTTGGAAGAAATACGGTTACCATTGCGTATCAACAATTGGTTGCTGAGCGAATTTTGGAATCCAAACAGCGGAGTGGACATTTTGTTTGTTTAAATTTCCAGATTGATAGTAGTGAGAATAAAACCATTCGGACCACGTCAAAAGCGACGACTTGGGAGGCTCGCTTTTGTATACGACCTTCAGCACAAAGGCATTTGACCAAACCCAGTGATTGGATGAATTATGCCTATCCCTTTATTTATGGTCAGCCAGATGAGGAAAGCTTTCCTGCCTCAGCTTGGCGGGAATGTGCATTACGTGCCTTATCTGCCAAAGATGCCTCAATATGGTCACAAGACATTACTCAACAGGGGGACGACGCCTATCTCATTAATGCAATCCGTCAGCATATTTTGCCTACTAGAGGCATCATGGCTCAAGAGAATGAAATATTGCTAACCGTGGGGAGTCAGCATGGCTTATATATGTTGGCCACGTTATTAATGCGGCAGAATCATGTGATAGGGGTTGAGGAACCTGGTTATCCAGATGCACGTAATATATTCATGCTACAAACCCAGAATATTGTTCCTTTAGCTGTAGATCATGAGGGGGTAACTTTAACTCGAGCAAGCGAGTGCGATTATTTATTTGTTACGCCAGGACGGCAATGTCCAACAGGTGTAACCATGTCACCACAGCGCCGACAAAATTTATTGCAGTTAGCAGAACAAAACGACAGCATAATTATTGAAGATGAATATGATGCTCAGGTGCTGGTACAAAATACGACGATCCCCGCGTTAAAAAGTTTAGATCGACATGGTCGCGTCATTTATCTTGGAAGTCTGTCTAAGCCATTGGCACCGGGGTTACGTTTAGGATATATCGTTGCTGCACCCGAATTAATACAAGAACTTCGACATTTACGCCGTCTGATATTGCGACATCCAAATGTATTCAATCAACGTGTCTTTGCTTTGTTTATCGATCAAGGCTATTACCATAGCATGCTACGCCGTCAGTACCAGTTACACCGACAACGGGGCGAAATACTCAATAAGGCATTAAAACAATATCTTCCAACATGGAAACCTTATGCTTTGAATGGTGGTTCAGCATGTTGGATTGATACCGCAGCAGATATTGATACTACGGTTTTGTCTCATTATGCCGCAAATTTAGGCGTATTCATTGAATCGGGGCAGTCTTTCTTTTTAGATGATCACAAACAGAAACATTTCCTTCGTTTGGGGTTTGGGTCAATCAGTGCTGATCTAATTAATAAAGGTGTTTTTAACTTGGCGAGGGCGGTTGAAGAGTATTATTTATACAACTAAATACATACGTACTAATTAGTATGGTGGGAGAGTGGTGGCAGTCTAGTCTTTAAAATTGGCAGCTATTTGAAATTTACCAAGTTAAAATTTCCATTTTTCAGTTTTAAGAGGCTTTGTTGCACAAACCTACCGATAAGGTCTTATTCCGCAGTATAATTCCTAGATGAATAAACCTACATCCAAAATCTTTCGTACAACCAATTGGTCCACATATAACCGCGCCTTAATTAATCTAGGCAATATTTCCATTTGGTTTGATCCTTTGACTCAATGGTATGCTCATCCGCAAGCAAAACATGGACGAAATCAAACTTACTCCGATACGGCTATTCAATGCTGCTTAATGATCAAATCTTTATTTAAATTGTCTTTGCGACTGGTCACAGGCTTTGTCCAAAGACTGATTAAGCTTTGTGGCTGAGCAGCCCCGAATATGAGTGATATTCCTACTCCACACTGTGCAGAAGACAAAGGCATATCGATATTGCAATTGGCTATAAAAAAAGTAGTGGTGGTCTCCGTTTACTCGTAGACTCTACTGGCCTAAAGTTTTTAGGTGAAGGTGAATGGAAGCGTAAGAAACATGGACCTGAATATCGCCGCCAATGGCGTAAGCTTCATATTGGTATCGATGCTAAAACCCTTCAAATACGTGCTGTACAACTCACCGCAAATAATGTCTGTGATTCACAGGTACTGGAAGATTTACTTGCTCAAATCCCTTTAGATGAACAAATCGATTCTGTCTATACAGATGGTGCTTATGACACAAAACGATGCCGTCAGGACATTGCAGATCGGCAAGCGCATGCGCTGATTCCACCTAGAAAAAATGCGAAACCATAGAAAGATACAAAGAACAAGCAGCTCGCTAGAGCGAAATGAATTACTTCGAACAGTTAATCTTGCGAAGCAGTGCTTCTCAGGCAGGGCACTATGGAAAAATGGTCAGGCTATCATCGGCGAAGTTTGGTTGAAACTAAGATGCACTGCATTAAATTATTAGGAGATAAACTCAGTGCAAGGAGCTTTGATAGCCAAGTCAATGAGATTCATGCACGTGTAACTGTCCTCAACAGATTTACTGAATTAGGTCGACCACTTACCCAAGTTACGCCTTAAATTTGGCTCAATTAGGGGCGCTTTGCCTTTCAAATCTTTGTGCAACAAAGCCCTAAAAATGAAAAAAACCAGAAAAAATAGGAGCTTAGAGCTCTCATTTTTATGTTAGCTTTCTAAGTCTCTATGTTAATTTGAAGAATACTTCATCATAATGTCCGAATACAGCTATATTTTTTTGATTTCTATAATATCACTTGATTCAATTAGCGATTGGATATTACCAAATAAACTTTGAATATAATCAGAGGCTATATGGATATCTAAATCCTCCCTGCTACGCCATTCTTCTAAGAAGAAATATCTACTCGAGTCATTTTCGCTAATATAAAGCTCATATTTCAAGCATCCTTCTTCTTGAAGCGTAGGCTCTATTACACTTTTTAAAATCGCTTCTAACATTTCTTTTTTATCTGATTTTGCCTTAAAGTTCGCAATTATTGAAATAGTCATTATTTCACCTTGAATTTGTTTTAGAAGTTTTCTAGTACAATTTTGCCTTTTGACTTGCCTGATTCAAGCAACTTATGCGCCTTCTCCAAGTGTGCAGCGTTAATTTTGCCTAGATTTTGGTTGAGGGTACTTCTAATTTTTTGCTGGTCAACTAATTGGGCAACCTGTTGCAACAGATCACCCTGCTTTTCAATATCATCGGTTTCATACATTGAACGGGTGAACATCAACTCCCAATGGATAGAAATAGATTTAGTCTTAAACGGCATAATATCAAATGTTTGTGGATCATCGATCAATCCAAGCTTGCCTTGTGGTGCAATCAGAGAAACTATTTGCTTGATATAGGTTTCTGTATGATTGGTAGAGAATACGTATTTTGGTTTTTCAATGCCTAGTGTCTCGATTTGTGCATTTAAATCTTTGCTATGATCAATGACATGGTCGGCACCCAGTGATTCCACCCAAGATTTTGTTTCTTCACGTGAAGCTGTTGCTATAACGGTCAGATTTGTTTTTGCTTTTAGGAGTTGGATAGCGATTGATCCTACACCACCTGCACCACCAATAATTAAAATACTGCCAACTTCTGTTTCTGAAATTTGAAACCGATCAAACAGCATTTCCCATGCCGTTATTGCAGTTAATGGCAATGCTGCTGCTTCTGCATTAGATACTGTAATTGGTTTAAGACTGATAATTCGTTCATCGACTGCTTGAAACTCAGCATTACTACCATCTCGGGTTAAATCGCCAGCATACCAAACAGAATCTCCTACTTTAAACGAGGTAACTTTTGAGCCAACTTCGATAATTTCCCCAACGGCATCCCAACCTAAAATACGATTATTTGCTTCAGACGAATTTTTTCTCACTTTGGTATCAACTGGATTCACAGAGATTGCCTGAACTTTTACCAGTACATCACGCTCCTTAAGCGTAGGCTTCGCTTTTTCAATATCTACCAATGAATTTTTAAAATCATCATGGTTATTGATAACATACGATACGGCTTTCATAGATTTGTCCTTAACTTTAAAAAAATATAGTAAAAATAGGAGCGAAGTGCTCCCATTTTATGTTATTCAATAATTAGAACTCTTGGCTCGTTGGGCGCAAAACAATTTCATTAATATCTACATCCGCAGGCTGTTCAATTGCATAAGCAATTGCTCGAGCGACTGAGTCAGCTGGTATGGCTTGCTTGTAGAAATCAGTAACAAACTCTGAACTTTCTTTATGAGAAGAACCGAATTTTAGTTCTGACTCAATTGCACCAGGCTCAATAGTAGTCGTTCTAATTGTTCCCCCAACTTCATGACGAAGTCCTTCTGAGATGGCTCTTACAGCAAACTTAGTACCGCTATAAACAGTACCTCCTGGACTAAATACTTTTATCCCTGCAACAGATGCGAGATTAATAAAGTGTCCAAAGTTTTGTTTTTGGAAAACAGGTAGGGTAGCTGCTATACCATAAAGAACACCTTTAATATTAATGTCGATCATACGATCCCATTCATCAACTTTTAGCTCACTTAATGGTGCAATAGACATTAATCCAGCATTGTTTACCAATACATCGATTTGACCAAATGCGCTTAATGCCTTTTCAATAAGTGCTTGTACTTCCTGTGGTTTGGTTATATCCATACCAATAAATTCAGCTTGACCACCTTCAGCACGAATGTCGTGAACAATAGCCTCTAATTTTTCAGTACGTCTAGCACCAAGTACAACCTTTGCACCTTTTTTAGCAAGTAAACGAGCAGTAGCTTCACCTAAACCGCTACTTGCACCAGTGATAACAATAACTTTATTTTCTATATTATTCATACAAGTAACCTTCAACCTATCTGGCAATCATATTTGATCGATTAAGTATTACAGCCTTGTTAGGTATAATAAATGAATAATATTATCTTTCAGAATTCCTATTTACGGAATAATTACCAGAACACAGGATTGGACATGCAGAACAAATTGGAAATGATGCGTATCTTTTGTGTCGCAGCAGAGTCTCGCAATTTTAAAGAGGCAGCAACTCAGCTGGGGATTTCTCCGCAGCTAGTGACACGGGCAATAAAAGAGCTAGAAGAGCAGCGCGGAGAGATTCTGTTTTACAGGAGTACTCGACAAATTAAAATTACTGCTGATGGTGAGCGTTTGGCAAAGCAAGCACGTTTTGCGGTGGGATCGATTGATGCTCTGCTTGTAAAAGACACCAAGGAAAAACGAGATGAAATGCGTGGGACCGTCCGTCTTACTGTGTCGTCAGTGTTAGGGCGTAAATTGGTAGTACCTGCACTAGCAGAATTTGCCACACGTTATCCAGATATTGTCGTGGATTGTGTGCTAACAGATTCACACTCGGATGTGATCGATGAGCGAATAGATATCGGGATCAGATTTGGATTTTTGCCGGACAATCGATATGTGGCAAGGGAATTGGCGAAAGTGAAC
This sequence comes from Acinetobacter sp. UBA6571, assembly GCF_002434085.1. Taxonomy (NCBI): domain Bacteria; kingdom Pseudomonadati; phylum Pseudomonadota; class Gammaproteobacteria; order Moraxellales; family Moraxellaceae; genus Acinetobacter; species Acinetobacter sp. UBA6571. The sequence continues at coordinate 26,925 of NZ_DJJJ01000060.1, forward strand.
TTTTATTCTGTGGGTACGCCAGAGTTAATTGATAAGGTTGGAATGCCCAAAAAAATTATTGACCTTGATAAATACCCTCTAACAGCACTATTCGATCATAAAACAGGGCGTTACTGGCCATGGACATTCACCGAAAGTCGAAGCTTCACGCCATCAAAGCCTCGTTTTATTACAGATGATCTAGAAGCTGAATTTCAAGCTATTCTCGCTGGAGTTGGATTCGGACACATGCCTGGATTTCTAGTTTTGCCGTGGCTTAGGAGTGGTAAGCTCATTCAGATACTTCATGAGGAAACCTCTCCAGTTTGGCGCCTGTATTTATATCGTCCACAGCGGGGCCCGACACCTTTGCGAATCCGAGCATTGTTTGATTACTTAGCGGAAGTGTTGGGCCATATAGAAACCTGAATCAGATGGAACTAACCTTTTTTCTAGAAAGTAGAAATCAGATAAGACCATCATGTATTTAGAGTAACTACAATTTTTCCTATTTTCTGATTTGATTCAAGATAGCGCTGAGCGTCATGCATGTCCTCAAAGTTAAAGCAACAGTCGATCACTGGACGAAGATATCCTGCACCTATACTGCTAAGAATAAATCGTCTGGCTTGCTCCCTTAGAACAGGGTCATGGAGAACCTCAAGGAACAAAAAACCTCGCATGGTTAAGCTCTTGCGTAATGCAACTTTAAGGGGAAATGGTGTGATCTCCGGGCTAAGTGCACCATGCATGACCATAGTTCCTCCCACAGACATCGCTTTTGCAATCTGTTCAATATGTGGCCCTCCTACAGCATCGAAGGCGACATCAAGATGTTCTCCACCCAAACGTAAAACAAGCGCCTCATACAAATCTGGTTCATCTTCACTGGCTATAACATTTTTAACACCGAGATCTAGTAAACGTTGCTTTTTCTCTATCGTCTGTGTACTTGCAATTACCTTAGCACCCGCTGCTTCAGCGATCTGTATCGCAGCTAGTCCTACGCTACTTGAAGCTGCTGTGATCAAGATCGTTTTTCCTTTCGAAACTCCACCAGCATGGATTACACCACCCCAAGCCGTCAAATACTGCATCCAGATTGAAGAAGCTTCTTCCCAGCTTAAACTGTCGGGTTTGTGAACTAAAAAAGTTTCTGGAATCAGAAGCTTGTCCGTATATGTCCCATATTTAGCTAGATTGTCAGTCGGAAGAATCGATACTGCATCTCCTGGAGAAAATTGACGTACAGCTTCACCTATCGCAAGAACTACGCCTGCTCCCTCATATCCCAGACGAGAGGGGAATACTGCTTTTTGAATATAAGTACCACGCCGAAACATTACATCAGCCCGGTTGAGTCCGATCGTTTTCATCTGTATTAGAACTTCTCCTGCGGCTGGTAAAGCCACAGGAAGTGTTTCTAATGTCAGAACATCTGTATCTCCAATACAATTGAAGCGCCAAGTCTTGGCCTGAAGTGCGTTAAATGACATCAATAACGACCTTAATATTGGCAGAGCGATCTTGAACAGCATCATGAGCCTCAATCGCTTGGTCTAGTGTAAAATGACGAGGATCAACAATAGGACGCAGTTTACCTTCCTCAACGAGACGAGTGGCGATCTTAAGGACATCACCATGATGAGAACGGCGATTGCCTGTTAACATCGGCAATAGGACGAATACGCCAGACAGTGTGGCACACCGTAGAGATGAAATCGCTAAATTATGATTACCAAATGCAGCACAGCTGGTAATGTGGCCATAGTGAGTTGTCATGGAAAGTGAAGCTTCGAGTACTGGACCACCCACAGTGTCGTAAACAATGTTAAAACCTTGACCCTCAGGGCTTGCAGCAATAATGTCATCGGAAGATGCTGTTGTGTAATCGAGAGGTGTTGCACCGAGTTCTGAAATCAGTGATTGATCAGCTGTACGACCAGTCGCCCAAACATTTGCATCAAGTGCTTTTGCAAGCTGAACAACCATATAACCAACGCCACCAGCACCACCCTGAACCAGTACAGTTTGCCCTGGTTGGACCTTAGCATTATCCACTAAACCTTCCCAAGCGGTGAGGAACGTCAATGGTAGTACTGCTGCCTCGCGCATAGAGATATTCCGTGGCTTTAATGCGATCAGATCAGCATCTGCTACAACATATTCTGCTAAAGATCCTTGAAGACCACGAACGCCACCAATCAGACCGTAAACTTCATCTCCGACGTTGAAGTGAGTGACACCTTCACCAATAGCAGTTACAACCCCAGCCATATCTGTTCCCAACACGGCAGGAAGCTCTGGCATAGCATATGGTGCTTCACCAAGACGAATTTTATAATCAATAGGGTTTACACCACTAGCATGAATACGTACTAGAACTTGCCCAGCCTCTGGTTGAGGTATAGGGAGTTCTACACGTGTAAATTCATGATCACCAAAATTTTCTAGGATAAGAGCATTCATCATCTTATTCATAATTGTTCCTTATTTTTAACTGGGGGATGATGTGCACAGTACCAAAGTAAATTAATCCAATAAATGATATTTATAGGATTTAATAATTCCTAAATAATGAATAATAAATATCATCCGCTCACTAAAGATTTGCTAGTACAGTACCTAAACCGGACATTTCTATTTCGGGCTTACATGTTGTGTTATTCACCAATTAAAATGTCTATGCGATAAACCATTTAAAATGTCCTGTTTTTAACCACAAGAGTCAAGCACAGGATTTAACTTTCTTTGTTCAATAACAGCTTTCTGAGCTTTACGACTCGGCATACTTTTCTTGAGACGGGAACGTTTATTCTGTTTTTCCAACTCTTCATGCTGTTGCTGAATATGTGCCAGAACTGTACCTAACCGTTTATTCTCAACGATCTCATTCTGCTGTAGCCCAGCTAATTTATTGAAAATGCTGTAGTTGAGCTTTCGTCCCTCGTGCATGAGGGCCACAGTCCCATCCGGGTACTCCAGAAATGAAATATATTGCCCAACAAGCTTATGATTCAGCTCTGTCGGTTCAAGCAGATAAATACATTTGTCATAGGTCAGGGTCAGATTCTTGGTGACCTTACGCGGTTCCTGCCAGGTAAAAATATCATCCAGTTCAAGATGAGATTCGGTTAATGGCCGATGTAAATTCTTTGAGTTTCGCGCACACTTGGCAAACTTCTGATTGAAATGCTCAATAAAGCAGGGCAGCCAGGCATTTGCCTCGGCAATTGAACAGATACCTTCTAGGCGCATTTCCTTGATCAGGCGATCCTGGAGTGTTCTATTGGCACGTTCCACACGGCCTTTGGCCTGGGGTGAGTTGGCGAAATAATATCAATATTTAACTCATTCAGAATCCGCCCAAATTGCGTGATCTGGCTATCTTGGCTCGATTTCTGATTCACTCGGAATACCGAGTGTTTATCGCTATAAAACGCTAAAGGCTTGCCGTATTGCTCAATGTAGGCTCGGGTTGAAAGCATATAATCAAAGGTCGTTTCAGCCTCACAAAAGCGCAGATGCAACAGCTTTCCAGTGGCGTCATCGATATAAACCAGCAAGCAGCATTTGGAAGCTCGACCTTCAAACCAGTCATGATATGAGCCATCGATCTGGATCAGCTCACCGAAGCAATCACGGTTGTATCGAGGCTGATATGGACGTTTCAGGCGCTTGGATCGAGGAATCCAGAGGTCATTTGCAGTCATCCAGCGACGAACCGTTTCTACCGGGATATGCAGGCCAAACATGCTGCTGAGCTTCTCATGAGCCAATGTAGGACCAAAGCCAAGTAAATGTTCAGAAATAATGGAAAGACATTCTGATTTTAACAGGACGTCATGGCGACGATGACCCGGTTGACCACGACTGGCATGTGCCATACCTGAGACACCATCTTGATTGAGCTTCTGCAATAACCGGGTAATTTGACGGGTGGAAAGATTCAGGATTTCAGCAGCACGGACCTGGGTAATACGATGATCTCTAACGTCTTGCAGAACTGCAAGACGTTGAATTTCTTTATCAGACATAGTGATCAGCATCTATATTTTATATCCAGTCCATGGTGATAAAAACCATCATAAACCAGACATTTTTATTGGTGAGAATATAGACACTTTAAATGGGTTCTAACATGTTGATTTCGTATAAGGTGTATTATGTTAATTTTAAGAAAATTAAATAATTTAACCTTAAATATTTTTCATATCGGATTAACTCAAAGGAATAGATTTAAATGGACTAACTCCGTAAGTTAAAGTTTTTTGATTGATTTAATAAATTCAATAAATTGCGGCGAAAAATCTTTAAATAAAGGAATATCTTTATTTTCTAATAACACTTCTCCCATAAGCTTTAATCCTACGGCAAAAGATTTCATTGATTCTTCATCTATAATTTTTTTCTGCTGCAATTTTTCTAAAACTTTGAAAATATCATCGTGATTATAAGCAGTAAAAACAAGATCTTCAGTGTAAGTTGAAGGCTGTCCTTTTGGATCTACAAGATGCTTTACACTAATTTGATATTTATGTTGTTTCATCGGACTACCTCATTTTTAAGACAGCTAATATCAACAGCAGCTTGATCAATGCTCTTAGCAATTTGATGAATTGTTTCTTCAGTCAGTGCATTATTTTTTAATTTAAGTCGCAATGATGTTTTTAAGTTTGCCATTGCACGATAGATATCTAGATATTGATCATTATTTTGAATTTCACGTCGCGTCTCTAAGCGGCCAAGGATATGTTCTAAATGCTCTCTTTGACCATTTAAATGGTTAATACCAGTCACTGTAATCTTGTACTGCTTACGGTCACCATCAGGTTTTTCAATAGAAACAAATTGCATGTCTTCAAGATAAGATAAGGTTGGGTAAATTGTGCCTGTACTTGGGCTATATCCACCACCTACCAACTCACCAATGCTTTTAATAATTTCGTAACCGTATCTAGGCGCTTGTTCAATTAAAGAAAGCACTAGCAATTTCATATGGCCAGATTCAAATAAACGGCTTTTACGTGATGGCTTATCTGAATTTATCAGCAAAGAGTCAGTTGTTTCATTCATAAGTTGGTATATCTAAGATTTACTAAGATATATCTTAGTAAATCTTAGATATATTTTCAATTCTTTTATTTATCCCCGCATTTAACTTATGTTTACCTAAAATCTAGTTTATAAATTATTTTTACAATATATTTATTAATTTCAATATTTTGAAGAAAAATAATAGAAATTTATAAAAAATTAGTACATGAACTTATAGGATTTTTAAGAGCATTTATATGAATGACTAAGTACTGTGAAAAAAGAGAACTAGATGACGTTTAGATAAAATTTTCAATCAAATAATCTTATTGTTGTTATTTCTAGTCACATAGTCTATTTTTATTATATGAATTATTCTTCCTCACCCAAAAGACCACGTGGTCGACCAACCAAACACGGTTGTAACTATGCAGACACTAAAGAAGTTTTAATCCACCGAGGTATCGAGTTACTGACCGAACGTGGAATGAATGCTATGAGCTTGCACGATCTCATGAAATCAATCCAAGTTCCTAAAGGGTCTTTCTACCATTATTTTGTAAATAAAGAGGCTTTTATTTTAGAAGTCTTAGATGCTTATGAACTTTATTTTGTGAAGCGATTGAATAAGTTTTTAAGTCAAACTGATCTTTCCCCACTAGAAAAGCTGCAAAATTTTGTAAAAGATGCGGGTGAAAAAATGCAAAAATATGATTTTAAACGAGGTTGTATTTTAGGTAACTTAGGACAAGAAGTGTCGTATTTGCCACAAGAAATCATTGCCCGAATCGAAAGTATCTTTAAGGTATGGGAGAAATTAGTTTCTGATTGCCTACATCAGTCAAATTCACAATATAGCCTAGCTGATTGCGATGAAGCTGCTTATCAGTTTTGGATTGGGTGGGAAGGTGCAGTTCTAAGAGCACGTTTGGTCAAATCAACAAGTCCCTTAGATGCATTTTATCGCTTGTTTACTTTAGCTGTAAAACAACAAAATCACGTAAAAAGTTAATTAAAAAATAAATGCAGACGTCTGTATTTATTTTTTAATTAATTCTAGACAAGCAGTCTAATTAAATGGAGAGGAAGTTCTATGTACAAAGGTATTGTAATTACTAAAGATGAAGCAGGTTACACATCACGAATTACTGAGATTGCATCAAAGCCTTTACAAGAAGGAGAGGTTAGAGTCGAAGTCAAATATTCAACACTCAATTATAAAGATGCTTTAGCCATTACTGGGCGTTCACCAGTGGTGCGTAGTTTTCCTTTGACCCCAGGCATCGATTTTTCGGGTGTTGTGATTGAATCAAAACATCCAGCATGGAAAGAAAGAGATGAAGTTCTACTGAATGGTTGGGGAGTGGGTGAAAAGTATTTTGGAGGGCTAGCCGAGCAAGTCACTGTTTCTGGTGATTGGCTCATACAAAAACCTTCTGCTTTTTCTTTTAAAGATACGATGGTTATTGGTACAGCAGGTTATACCGCAATGTTGTGTGTCATGGCTTTACAAAAACATGGTATTAAACCAAGTGATGGAAAAATTTTAGTGACAGGTGCAAATGGTGGAGTAGGTAGTATTGCCATTATTATTTTGAATCATCTTGGTTATGAGATTACAGCTTCAACTGGTCGACCTCAAGAGTCAGAATATTTAACCTATCTAGGTGCGAGTGAAATTATTGATCGTATTGAATTATCTTCCCCAGGAAAGCCATTAAACAAAGAAGTTTGGGCTGGCGTAATTGATACTGTTGGAAGCCATACTTTAGCCAATGCATGTGCTAGTACAAAATATCGTGGTGCAGTTGCTGCGTGTGGTTTGGCAGGCGGAATGGATTTTCCAGCAACAGTTGCTCCATTTATTCTAAGAGGGATTACCTTATATGGAATTGATAGCGTGATGGCACCAATCGAATTAAGAAAAGAAGCATGGGAACGTTTGGCTACAGAATTAGATCAAACAAAATTAGAAACAGTAACGACTGAAATTCAGTTAACAGATGCTTTAAATATTTCAAATGAAATTTTAGATGGAAAAATTCGAGGTAGAGTTGTTGTACAGATATAGTTCAACAAAATGAGTTGTGGGACTGTTCTAAATTTTGTGTAAGTACTTAATTTTCATTTATCCTACTGAGGATAATAAAAAGAGGTACTTCACATGGATGAAGCTACAATCAAAAGTATGGCAGCTGAATTAGCTAAAGGTTTAAAAACTCCTGAAGATTTAAACCAAATGACAGCCATATTTAAAAAGTTCATGATCGAAACCGCTCTGAATACTGAGCTTTCTGAACATTTAGGCTATGAAAAGCATCAACCTAAGAAAGGATCTAATGCACGTAATGGTTTTAGCTCCAAAACAGTTCTAACACAAGATGGGCAGCTTGCTTTAGATATCCCTCGTGATCGTGACGGCTCTTTTAAACCACAGATTATTAAGAAGCATCAAACACGCATTACTAGCATGGATGATCAAATTCTTTCGCTATATGCGAAAGGAATGACAAATAGAGAAATTGTTGCTTTTTTAAAGAAATGTACGATGCCGATGTATCTGCCTCCCTTATTAGTAAGGTGACGGATGCTGTCATTGAACAAGTGACAGAATGGCAAAATAGAACACTCGATAGTCTTTATCCTGTTGTCTATTTAGATTGCATTGTTGTTAAGGTTCGTCAGCATTCAACAGTAATCAATAAATCAGTTTATTTAGCATTAGGCATTAACCTGGATGGCCAAAAAGAACTTCTTGGCATGTGGCTTGCTCAAACAGAAGGTTCCAAATTCTGGCTGTCAGTCATGACAGAGCTTAAAAATCGAGGAGTGCAAGATATTCTTGTAGCCTGCCTTGCGAAGCAGCGCTTCTCAGGACTAAAAGGCTTTCCTGATGCGATAGCCTCTGTCTACGCTCATACTGATATCCAGCTGTGTATCGTACATGTTGTACGCAATAGCCTGAGATTTTTGAGCTGGAAGGACTACAAAGCTGTAACAGCAGGATTGAAGGCGATCTATCAGGCAAGTACAAAGGAAAATGCTTTAAAGTCCCTAGATATCTTCTGCGATCAATGGTATCACCAGTATCCAAAAATTGGAGAATCCTGGCGGGCAAATTGGGAAAATATCCGAACGATCTTTAGCTATCCTGCTGAAATACGTCATGCGATTTATACAACAAATGCAATTGAATCATTGAATAGCGTGATCCGCCATTCAACTAAAAAGAGAAAGATCTTCTCTTCTGATGATTCAGTGAAAAAGGTCATTTATTTAGCAACTTCAAATGCTGCTAAAAAATGGACCATGCCAATTCAAAATTGGCGTTTAGCAATGAATTGGTTTACGATTCAGTTCGATGATCGATTAAAAGATCATTTATAAAAAATGAGACTTACACAAAATAATTTACAGGCTCGTAGAAACATGAAAATACATTCTTTTGGTGAACACAATAACATTACTTTATCTAATAATTGTATTGAAGTTCGAGGTGCACGTGAGCATAACCTTAAGGATGTAGATGTTTCTATCCCAAGAAATGCACTTGTTGTTTTCTCAGGTGTATCGGGTTCAGGAAAATCATCACTTGCTTTTGGAACTATTTTTGCTGAAGCACAAAGAAGATATTTCGAATCTGTTGCACCTTATGCAAGACGCTTAATAGATCAGGCCGGAGTACCAGATGTTGATGCTATTGATGGTCTACCACCAGCAGTAGCATTGCAACAACAACGTGGTGCAAGTAATACCCGTTCTTCTGTTGGAAGTGTAACAACTTTATCAAATCTCGTGCGAATGATTTATTCGCGTGCTGGTGCATATCCTGCCGATCAGCCAATGTTATATGCCGAGGACTTTTCACCGAACACTCCTCAAGGTGCTTGTCCTACCTGTCATGGTTTAGGTCACATTTATGAAGTTACAGAATCGACAATGGTTCCTGACCCAACACTCAGTATTCGTGAGAGAGCTATCGCATCATGGCCACCTGCTTGGCACGGGCAAAACTTACGCGATATCCTAGTAACCCTAGGGTATGATGTTGATCGACCATGGAAAGATTTACCGCAATCGGATAGAGACTGGATTTTATTTACTGAAGAAACCCCAACAGTTCCTGTCTATGCTGGTTTAAGCCCCGCTGAGACTCAATCTGCACTTAAACGTAAACTAGAACCCAGCTATATGGGCACTTTCACTGGTGCTCGTCGCTATGTCCTTCATACTTTTGCTAATACCCAAAGTACGTTGATGAAAAAACGTGTTTCACGTTTTATGGAAGGAAAAATATGCCCTTCCTGTCATGGTAAACGCCTTAAACCAGAAGCCTTATCTATTACCTTTGCTGGAGTAGATATTGGTGAGTTTATGCAACTTTCTTTGGATAAGTTAACTTGCCTGCTTGAGCCCATTGTTCTTGGCAATTTCGACGCTCATGATGCTGGAGAAAAGACTAATAATAAAGTAACCCAACTTGATAGATCTGAACGAGCAACAACAGGTAGAGCAGTGCATTCTGTATCTCCAGATGTAAGACGTACGTCAGCACTTTCAGATGAAAAGAAAATTGCTGCCCAGCGTTTAGCAAATGGTGTGGTGGGGCGTTTAAATCAATTACGCCAGTTAGGTCTTGGTTATCTAACATTAGATAGAGCCACACCGACTCTTTCGGCGGGAGAGTTACAACGTTTGCGTTTAGCAACACAATTAAGTTCTATGCTATTTGGTGTAGTTTATGTACTGGATGAACCGTCTGCTGGATTACATCCTTCAGATAGTCAGTCATTATATGATTCTCTCGATAAATTAAGAGACGCTGGAAACTCCGTATTTGTTGTAGAGCATGATTTAGAGCTCATGCGTCGTGCTCAATGGTTAGTGGATGTTGGACCAGATGCAGGAGAGCAAGGTGGTAATATTTTATATAGTGGAGTACCTCAGGGTTTAAGTGAGATTTCAGCTTCACGTACTGCAAGTTATTTATTTAATAAAATCCCAGTTACTCAAAGTTATGGACGTACACCCTCTGGTTGGCTTGAACTTAACAATATTTACCGACATAACCTGCATAATATTGATGCTCGTATACCTCTTGGTGTACTTACAGCAGTTACAGGTATTTCAGGTTCAGGTAAATCTAGTCTCGTTTCTCAAGCTTTACCCGAGTTAGTACTTTCATATTTAGGCAATGAATCTGAAACTGAAAACAATAATGAAAATAATCCTTTAAATGAAGGAATGTTGGTTACCGAGGTTACACAGGGTTCTCTGGCTGGTGATGTGGAGGCTATACAGCGTCTGGTACAGGTTGATCAAAAACCAATTGGCCGTACTCCACGTTCTAATCTGGCAACTTATACGGGTTTATTTGATCATGTTAGAAAGTTATTTGCTGGGACTCCTGAAGCTCGCCAAGCTCATTATGATGCTGGACGTTTTTCGTTTAATGTGGCTAAAGGGCGATGTGAAACTTGTGAGGGTGAAGGCTTTGTCAGTGTAGAATTATTGTTTATGCCAAGTGTATATGCCCCATGTCCGACATGTCATGGTGCTCGATATAATGATGACACTCTGAAAATTCGCTGGAATGGACGTAATATTGCTGAAGTATTAGGAATGACCGTCAATGAAGCACGTGATTTTTTTGATGGAGAGGTCTCGATTGCTCGTTCACTACAATTATTAAAGGAAATTGGCCTTGGTTATTTACGTTTAGGGCAACCAGCGACTGAATTATCTGGTGGAGAAGCGCAACGTATTAAATTGGCGACCGAGCTGCAACGCAATCAGCGTGGAAATACACTGTATATACTTGATGAGCCAACTACAGGTTTGCATCCATCAGATGTAGATCGATTGTTAGTTCAATTGCAGCGATTAGTCGATGCGGGTAATACCGTGGTTATGATTGAGCATGATATGCGTGCCGTTGCACAAGCAGATTGGGTGATTGATGTGGGACCAGGTGCTGGAAATGCTGGTGGGAATATTGTTGTGGCAGGAACACCAAAACAAATAACAGAAAATCAAGATAGCCGTACTGCTCCATATTTAGTTAATGAGTTAGTGAGTCGTGATACTAAACGTTGATATTGCGAGTGGGTAGAATAAAACCTTAAATTAAAAGCCTGTAAAATCAATCAGATATTTTTTTGTTTTAGGTGGTGTGTCAGCATGAAATCTAAAAGTTTTTTTCAACTAAGGGCTTTGTTGCACAAACCTATCTGTAATGGCTTTTTCAGCGATATAATTTTCAAATGAAGAAGCCTACACAGAAAATCTACCGCACAACCAATTGGCCCGCATATAACCGAGCACTCATGAGTCGCAGAGATATTGCCATTTGGTTTGATCCTACTACGCAATGGTATGCTCCATCAAAAGGCAAACAAGGGCGAAATCAAACATACTCCGACGCAGCCATCCAATGCTGCTTAATGATTAAATCCTTATTCCGTCTGTCTTTACGCATGGTCACTGGCTTTGTGCAAAGTCTGATTAAACTTTGCAGCTGAGCAGCCCCGAATATCAGTGATATTCGTATTCCACCATTTGTAGAAGACAAAAGCATATTGATATTGCAATCAGCTACCAAAAAAGTAGCGATGGGCTGCATCTACTCATGGACTCTACAGGCATGAAGTTTCTAGGTGAGAGCGAATGGAAACGCAAGAAACATGGACCTGAATATCGTCGCCAATGGCGTAAACTTCATATTGGCATAGATTCTAAAACCCTACAAATACGAGCAGTTCAGCTTACAACCAATAATGTCAGTAATTCACAGGTGCTTGGTGATTTACTTGATCAGATTCCACAAGATGAGCGGATTGACTCTGTTTATACCGATGGAGCTTATGACACCAAGCAATGCCGTCAGGTCATTGCAGATCGGCAAGCGCATGCGGTGATTCCACCTAGAGAAAATGCGAAACCATGGAAAGATACAAAGAGTAGCTCGCTAGAGCGAAATGAATTACTTCGAACAGTTAAGCGTTTAGGCAGGACACTATGGAAAAATGGTCAGGCTATCATCGGCGAAGTTTGGTTGAAACTAAGATGCACTGCATTAAATTATTAGGAGATAAACTCAGTGCAAGGAGTTTTGATAGCCAAGTGAATGAGATCCATGCACGTGTAGCAGTCCTTAACAGATTTACGGAATTAGGTCGACCACTTACCCAAGTTACGCCTTAAATTTGGCTCAATTAGGGGCGCTTTGCATTTCAAATCTTTGTGCAACAAAGCCCTTAAAAACAAGAAAAAGAGGATTGATAAAATGATGATAAAAAATAAAAAAGCGCCTGACGGCGCTTTCCTTTAATCATATTTATGGCGTCAGAATCACTTTACGACAGTCTTCTTCTTTTTTATCAAAAATACGGTAACCTTCCGCAGCATCTTCCAGTTTCATGCGATGGGTAATAATCAGATCTGGAGACAGATCTCCATTTTCAATATGTTCTAGCAACTGCGGCAAGTAATTATGCACATGAGTTTGTCCCATTTTAAAGGTTAAACCTTTGTCAAAGGCATCACCAAACAGGAAGCCATGAATTGGACCGGCATAAACTCCAGGTACACTTACCACACCGCCGCGGCGGACCGCTGCAATACATTGTCTTAACGCTGAACCACTCGAACCTTCTAATTTCAGGTTAGTCATTATGGTTTCCAGCATGCTGCCTTTGGCTTCAAAACCGACCGCATCAATGACGGCATCGACTCCACGATAACCCGTGGTATTTTGAATGATAAATTCAGCGGCATCGACTTCATCAAAATTGACCGGAATCACTCCATAGGTTTGATGTGCGAAACGCAGACGATAAGGATGGTGATCGACCATAAAAATCTGCTCGGCACCGAGCATCCGCGCACAGGCAGCAGCCAGCAGACCGACTGGGCCAGCACCATAAATCGCCACACTGGAACCTCGACCAACTTGGGCATTGTTTACTGCTTGCCAGGCGGTTGGTAGAATATCGGTCAGGAATAATACTTTTTCATCAGGCAGGGAGCCTGGCACTTTAAATGGTCCGACATTGCCCTTGGGGATCCGCACATATTCAGCTTGACCACCCGGTATACCACCATACAGATGGCTAAAGCCAAATAAAGCTGCCCCTGGTGGAATCTGTTTTTTATTGAGAATTGCACCACGGCCGGTATTGGTATTTTCACAGGCAGCCATTAGTTCATGTTCACAGAAAAAACAGTGACCGCATGCAATCACAAAGGGAATAATTACCCGATCACCTTTTTTGACTTCGGTTACTTGTGGGCCGACTTCTTCTACAATTCCCATAAATTCATGGCCGAAAATATCACCGTCTTCAGTGGCCGGGATTTTTCCCCGGTATAAATGCAGATCTGAGCCACAGATGGCGGTGGCTGTCACCCTTAAAATAACGTCATCTGGTTCCTGAATCACTGGATCTGGAACAGATTCAACTCGTACATCCCGAGCACCATGATAGGTAAGAGCACGCATGCGGATTTCCTCTTTCTAGCTCAACATTAAACAGACTCGTAGCAAGGCTGCCAAGAATTAAAAAACGCTTGTATTAGAGCCTTAGGATGAAACAGCACGCTGTAAATTAATGTATGAAATAAGGTATTCAACTGTTTAAAAAATAAACTTATATAGGGTTTACGTAATTCGTGACCTTATGTGTCGAATGAATAGAAAAGAACAGAATTAAAGAAAAATCTAGTAATTTCTATAACTTATAGATTATTAATTCTGTGCTATCTATTATTTTTAGAAATAAATGTCCCTAACATAATCATAGAGGTACTAACTCCCCCTATTACTAAACTCATGAGTATTATTTCTATACTTAATATCTCTGTCCAATGGCTATGGTCACTCCACGGAATATATATGCCATGTCCAAATAAAAAATTTATAGTGCATAAAATAAGGAAGCTAATGAGAGTGGATATTATCAAGGTAACTATAAGATTTTTCCAAACTTTGCGTCCTACACACAGTACGAAAAATGTTAGGCATAACATTATGGTTATTGAGATTATTAAAATAATATTCCAATATTTCATTTTTATTACTCATAAGCTTTTTTATTAAACTTAATAAAATCCTATAGTTAGTTTTCTATATTTTTTAATATAAAATTATACTCATTATTAAGCAATATCATTATGTTCCATCATTATTACTATAATTCATAAAGAATGAGTTCTTTTCTAAATGATATCTTTAGGCTAGGTAAAAATAAAAAACCACAATTAAAAGTGTGGTCAATTTGGAGAAAGTCTCAGGTCTAAAAAGAAAAAAATAGTTAATTTTCCTCTTCACAGAAATTAGTAGAGCAATGCTTTCCTGATCTTTTTATCTGTCTTATACTGCGATAAAGTATATACAGCCCAGATTGCGGCCGGAATCCACCCTAAAATCGTAATCTGAAGAAATAAACAAATCATTCCTGCAAATGGACGACCTATCGTAAAAAACAGCAGCCAGGGAAAAATTAAAGCAACCAAAAGTCTCATATTACGGTCCTACTGATACGTTATTTCAGGTGAATTAATTTTCATTGAAGGGGTAAATTAAACAATTTTCGATCACGTTCTTCTGTTAAATACTTATCCATTTGTGTAATTAATTTGGCTCTAGCCTTTTCATCATCTCCGGTAATTTTCAACATGCAGGATCCGATTAAAATCTTGCGTCTAGTATCACTGAGAAAATCCACGATTTGATGCATTTTTATCATCATCTTGATTAGCCATATCTATACCGCCTTTGATTATTCTTCGCGAAAGGTAAATAGCTTGTCTATCTTAGTGAGTCGGCCATACTGAATAGCTACCGATTTTGTAGACACCTTTTAGTTAGATAAAAAAGCAATTTTTTTGATCTTTAAAGAATGAGGATATAGTATTTGTAAAATTACTTAGCTGCTTAAAACTTAATTCTAATTGGTTAATAGGTGAAAAATGAAATTAGCAGAAGCTCTCTTACTTCGAAGTGATCAACAAAAAAAAATTATTTCATTAAAACAACGTATCAATGCAAATGTATTGGTACAAGATGGTGATAAACCATCTGAAGATCCAAATGAACTATTAAAACAAGTATTTTCTTTAATTCAAGAATTTCAAAAATTAAGTTATGCAATTCATGAAACTAATGCTTTAACAAAATTAAATGATGGCCGTTCTCTACTTGCTTTATTGTCTTTGCGTGATGAATTTGTAGAACAGCACAAAACCCTAACTGCAGCAATAAGTAATACATCTCGTGAATCTGATCGTTATAGTACGCGGGAAATAAAGTGGCATAAAGTTATTCCAGTTTCATCACTACAAAAACAAGCTGATGATATTAGTCTTAAATTACGTGATTTAAATGTGTTAATTCAGTCGAATAATTGGAAAATTGATTTGATTGAAGCCTAATAGTCCTTTAGATATAATCAAGTTGAACATACTGGGCGAGTACAAGATCCCTTACTTCCACAACATAGGATTGTAAATAAAGTGTAGTGGCTTGCAAAGCAAGTGGATAAGCTTAAAATTTTAAGTACAAATCAATCCATCACTTGGCATAATTCAAATCTTTGTGCGAACAAAGTTACACGTTACTTATAACTACCATGTACTGACAGTATGTTCACCTCAATTACTAAAAATAAAGAAATGAGCAAGCATCAGCTCAACTACATTTCTATTTTTAATTCAGTTCGGCTTTGTTGCATAAAGAGTTGAAAGATAGACTTTGAAAATTATTGTAAGCCCAAAATAGAAATGTCCGGTTTCTCCAAAGTAAAAATGTCCGCTTTTAGAATATGCACTTTTGCAATTTCCTTAGCGGACGGTTTGATATGTTGGTGTCTATGTCGGATAAAGAACTTAAACGATTGTCGATCTTGCAGGAAATCTGTGATCAACGCATAACTCAATCCCAAGCTGCTCAGCTACTGCATATTTCAGAACGTCAGATCAGACGCTTACTGCAAAAATACAAAGCTCAAGGTCCCACTGCATTAGCCCATGCCGGTCGTGGCCAAACCAGCAATTCTAAACTTCCTGAAGAGATCAGACTCAAGTGCCTCAATATTGTTTCAGATCAACTTTATGGTTTCGGACCCACTTTAGCGCATGAAAAGCTCACCACCGTGCATGGATTCGATCGTTCAGTAGAAACCCTGCGTTCCTGGATGATTGCAGCCGATTTATGGATTCCTCGCGCCAAGCGCCTGAAACGCCCGTATCAGCCTCGATATAACCGGGATTGTTATGGTGAACTGATCCAAATTGATGGCTCACATCATGACTGGTTTGAAGGACGTGCAGCTAAATGCTGTTTACTGGTGTTTATTGATGATGCCACAGGAAAATTGCAGCATTTACGCTTCTGTGAATCAGAATCAACCTTTGACTATATGATTTCAACACGCCTGTATGTTGAACAGCACGGTAAGCCCTTAGCGTTTTACAGCGATAAACATTCAGTGTTTAGGGTAAATCAAAGCAGTAAGAAAGACATCAGGATTACCCAGTTTGGACGCGTACTCAGTACCCTCAAAATCGATATCATCTTCGCTAACTCACCCCAGGCCAAAGGTCGTGTGGAACGAGCGAATAGAACACTTCAGGATCGTCTGATTAAGGAGATGCGCCTGGAAGGTATCAATTCGATTGCAGATGCGAATAAGTGGTTGCCCTGCTTTATTGAGCAATTTAATCGTAAATTTGCCAAGATGGCTTTTAATCCCAAGGATCTACACCGGACTGTCACTGAAACAGCCGAAGAGTTAGATGATGTTTTTACCTGGCGTGAACCACGCAGAGTGACGAAAAGCCTGACCATTACTTATGATAAATGTGTATATCTCTTGGAGAATACAGAAGAAAATCAGAGGTTGATCGGCAAGTATCTTGAATTTCTAGAATACCCGGATGGTACTGTGGCCATCATGCATGAAAGTCGGAAGATCAATTACAGCATCTTCGATAAATTAAGTCAGCTGAACCAGCGAGAGATTGTTGAGAATAAACGGTTGGGTGCTGTTCTGAATCATATCCAACAGCAGCATGAAGAACTGGAACAGCAAAACAAACGCAATCGTTCTCAAAAGATGCCAAGCAGACGTGCACAGAAAACAGCAATTCAACAGCGAAATCTGAATCCTGTGCTTGACTTGGAAATGTCCATATAGGACATTTCTATTTGGTTATTAGGTAGGACATTTCTACTTGGGAATAACACTAACATAACAGCATTCAAAAAAACATCTATATATCAATGCATTGTGATAAAATTAATGTAGCGCAAAAAACTAGAAAAGCCGACTTGAAAACAAGTCGGCTTTTTATGAGCAGTTTTAATACATTCCGCCGATAAAATCGGTTAAAAAATAATTAAATTTGATATTTCCCCAATATTCTCGGTCTTCCCCAGGCCAAAAATATCCCCAATTTCTGTGGATAAAATTTAGGCTATCCAGTCAAAATAAATTTAACAATAAAATTGAATATTTTAGAACTTTGTATGAAGGCAGTCCTGAGGAATTTAAAGTTGAAGCACCGCATAGGGTTTATGGAAAACTTGGTTCTAGTCCGATAATTAACTTAAAACTTGTTCCTGATTTTAATCCTAAAAGTAATTTTATTGAGTGAGTCTATTCAGAGATAAATCATTAGATTTTTAGAGTAGAACGACTTACTATTTTTTTATTTATCTTTTACATCTTACTCAAATATTTGCTTGCTTGGGGTAACCCTGTTCTTAGCCTTCTCTTAAGATAATTAATATAAATATGTCATCGAAAAATAGACTTTTCCAAATTAAAATTTATTTCACGGAAACAAGACTATTTAAGCTTAACAGAATTAAACATTTTATCTATATTTTATATATTGTTAGGTTAAGTTTTAAGTGCTACTTTAAGTCTGCGAATAAAAGAAACGCCTGTAAGACGAAGAAAATGACTGCAACATTAGCCCACTTAATCTTTTGATTAAGTGGGCTTTTAATTATTAAGAAAAAAGCAATACTTTGTTTTTTTGAGGGAGCTATTTTAATGTCCAGAATTGCTTTATTCTTTAGAAAAGAATGGATCAATATCATGAATGTTTTTTCTATGGAAGAGTTGAGGTCACTACTCGTGGCTACTACACAAGAGAATGAAAAGTTAAGGGAAGACAATCAAAGACTATTACTCATTGTCGCTGATGCTACTAAGCAAATAAAAGAGGCGAGCAATATGGCGGAAAAATATCAACGAATGTTTAATAATTTATCTGAATCTGTTGAAGCTAAATATGACAATGAATTCAGCATTGATAACATTCCAGGGCAGTAAAATCTATATTTGATTATTTTCCAACCAAGTCTTTAATAAATAATAACTTAAGGCAAACATCTCCATACACATTACTTATACTTACTATACTTTTCATTTAAATTTTTAATGATATAATTTAGTCATTCCAAGAACTTAACAATTAGAACAATGTAATGTGAATTAAAAAGCCTACTTGATTAGCAGCAATTAAGTAGGCTTTTTATTTTCATCAACAGTAAGTTAATCCACATACTAAAAAGGGGGGAATTTATGCTCCGATTGAACTGTACCGGGTTTGTCGGAGAGACAATATTCTGAGAGACTATCCCGATGACAAAATTAAAATATACCCCTGAAATCAGAGAAAGAGCGGTTCAATTATTGATTGAATCTGAAAAAGATTATCCATCGAATTGGGCTGCGATCACTGCTATTGCTCCCAAGATAGGTTGTACTCCTGAAACACTAAGTGTTTGGTATCAAAAATATTTAGATAAACAAAATCCAGTTAAAGTACAGCAGCTTTCAGACCAAGAACGTATCAAACAACTCGAACGCGAAAATAAAGAACTGCAACGCGCCAATGAGATTCTACGTAAAGCAGCCGCTTTTTTCGCCCAGGCGGAGCTCGACCGCCCACACAAATAATGGTGGATTTTATCCATAATAATAAAGAGCTGTACGGAGTCGAGGCGATTTGTAGAATTTTACCGATCGCACCTTCAACCTATTACCGGACTTTAGATCTCACAGTAAATCCAGAACATCGAGCGAAACGAGATTTACATGATGTGCATCATGCTGAGGAGATTAAGCGAATTTGGAAAGAAAGTTCAGGTCGATACGGTGTGCGTAAGGTCTGGCAACAACTGAAACGTGAAGGCTATGTGATTGCCCGTTGTACTGTGGTTCGATTGATGCAAAAGCTGGGTATACAGGGTGTTTGGCGGGGTAAGAACAAACAAACCACATGTAGTAGAGATGATCAAAAACGAGCACCTGACTTGGTGAAACGGAATTTTAGAGCTGATCAGCCTAATCACTTGTGGGTTGCTGACTTTACCTATATTCAAACTAATTCTGGCTGGGTGTATACCGCCTTTATGATTGATGTGTTCTCACGAGCCATTGTTGGATGGAAAGTATCTACACGAATGAATACCGATATGGTGCTCGATGCATTAGAGCAAGCATTGCAGGATCGAGGCATGCCAAAGAATGTGATTCATCATTCCGACAGAGGTGATGTGTGCTGAAAAAACAGGAGAAATTGTTACTTATGTTTGGGGTAAAAGAGATATAGCTATAGTCCAACGACTGAAGGAAAAGTTGAAACAGTTAGGTATTCACTATACCCGAATTTCAAGTAATCAATGGGATAGTTTTATCACTACATTTAAAGACTGTCAGCAAAGTATTGGTAAGTTTTTCACTATAGGTATTGAAGGAAATAATTGCAAAATAAGGCATCGGATTAGATGTATTAGTTCAGTATTGAGTGTGGCTTTAGCGAAATACGGATATTAATGCTTCTCGCAATATTTTAGCGGTAGGACATACCACTTTGTCTGTGGAGGGAAGATGCGGTAAAGGTCGCTCTGTGAAGCAGAAAGCATGCGAAATCCGTGAGGAAGTCGCCTAAGAGCTTTTGCTTTTAGAATCCCTGAGAAACATGTTTCGTAAAGAGTTAGTCGAAAGTGGGGGGAGTATGTCAGAAGTTTAATTTTATAAGCTATTGTAAAGATTCGGAAAGTTAATTATAGCATCCAGTTGCAGAGCCAATAGTGACTTCATTTAATCTCAGCATACTTTTTGAAAACTACCTAAATTTTTAAGGTTTATAAAAAATATTGTTCTTTTTTATACTATGGGGTACTATAGTATCAATGCTAGAAAATAAGGAGGTCTGATGCCTAATCAGGTCGAAGACAAAAAAAAGATTCTTCTACGCGTCAGAAAGATCAAAGGTCAGACACAAGCGATTGAAAAAGCGCTAGAAGACAATGTGGAATGTGGTGCGATTCTGCAACAAATATGCTCTGTGCGTGGTGCTATTAATGGTCTAATGAATGAGATGTTAGAGGTTCATTTAAAGGACACTTTAGTATCAGGTGAAACCACAGAACAACAACGAAAAGAAGAACTGGCTGAAATCGCCAAGATTCTAAAATCATATTTAAAATAGATCTGTATAAGGAATTATTCCATGAAGTCACGTGCTGCCGTTGCGTTTGGTCCTGGTCAACCTCTTCAAATTGTTGAAGTTGATGTTGCACCACCGAAGAAAGGTGAAGTATTAATTAAGATCTCCCATACCGGTGTGTGTCATACAGACGCATTTACTTTATCTGGCGATGATCCTGAAGGTGTTTTTCCGGCTATTCTCGGGCATGAAGGTGCTGGTGTTGTAGTTGAGGTTGGTGAAGGCGTGACTAGCGTCAAACCAGGTGATCATGTTATTCCACTTTACACTGCTGAATGTGGCGAGTGCGTATTCTGTAAATCTGGAAAATCGAACTTGTGTATTTCCGTTCGCGAAACTCAAGGTAGAGGTGTAATGCCAGATGGTACCACTCGTTTTTCCTACAATGGTCAACCGATTTATCACTATATGGGCTGCTCAACGTTCAGTGAATACACGGTAGTGGCAGAAGTATCATTGGCTAAAATCAATCCTGAAGCCAATCATGAACATGTATGCTTACTGGGTTGTGGGGTAACAACGGGTATCGGTGCAGTACACAACACGGCTAAAGTACAAGAAGGTGATAGTGTTGCGGTTTTTGGTTTAGGGGGTATTGGTCTGGCAGTCGTACAAGCCGCACGTCAAGCTAAAGCAGGACGTATTATTGTGGTTGACATGAATCCAGACAAATTTGCGCTGGCAAAAGAATTTGGTGCAACGGACTTCTTGAATCCTAAAGACTACGATAAACCAATCCAGCAAGTAATTGTCGAAATGACTGGCTGGGGTGTAGATCATTCATTTGAGTGTATTGGTAACGTGAATGTGATGCGTGCAGCCCTTGAAAGTGCACACCGTGGCTGGGGACAATCCGTAATTATTGGTGTAGCTGGCGCAGGTCAGGAAATCTCTACCCGTCCATTCCAACTGGTTACTGGTCGTAAATGGCTAGGTTCTGCCTTTGGTGGCGTAAAAGGTCGTACGCAACTTCCAGGAATGGTTGAAGATGCCATGAAAGGTAAAATTCAATTAGAACCATTTGTGACACATACGATGGGCTTGGATCAGATCAATGAAGCCTTTGATCTAATGCATGAAGGTAAGTCAATTCGTACTGTAATTCATTACGAATAATTGCGTCAGACCTTATGCTTTTCCATGCATGTGAATCATGATTGACATGCATGGAATCCTCTAAAACGGTACATTATCTGTAAACAGATTTATCTGTGTAGGCATCGTGTATAGGTTCAATAAACCTGCCTACATTTTAATTCTTTATCACTATTCTCTGTGGAGAATGTCAGACTCTTTGTTTACTCGATTTCTCATGAAGTCTTGCTCAACATAGGTAATTGATTATGGAAATAATTGAGAAACATGCTTCTTTTGGTGGATCGCAAGAAGTGTATCGCCATCAGTCAACAGCATTAAACTGTTCAATGAAATTCTCAATATATCTGCCACCTCATGACAAAGATGAGCGGTTGCCAGTTTTATATTGGTTATCAGGACTGACTTGCAACGAACAGAACTTTATTACTAAAGCCGGAGCACAAAAGTATGCGGCTGAACATAAAGTCATTATTGTTGCACCAGATACCAGCCCACGTGGAGAGGATGTACCAGATCATGCAGATTATGATTTAGGCCAAGGTGCAGGATTCTATGTGAATGCAACACAAGCACCCTGGTCACAGCATTTCAAAATGTATGATTATATTGTGGAAGAGCTCAGAAATCTGATTGACCTAAATTTTCCGACCAATCAAGTCCAAAGTATTATGGGTCATAGCATGGGTGGTCATGGTGCATTAGTCATTGGGTTAAAAAATCCTGAGCTGTATAAAAGTATTTCTGCTTTTGCACCAATTGTTGCACCTAGCCAAGTACCTTGGGGGAAAAAGGCTTTTACACACTACCTAGGTGAAACCGAAACTTTATGGAAAAGCTATGATGCGATTGAATTAATCAAAAACGCAGAAGTTCATTTACCTATTTTAGTCGATCAGGGAACAGCTGATGATTTTCTTGAAGAACAGTTAAGGCCTAAGCTTCTTAGTGATATTTGTTTGGAACAAGAATATCCTCTTACACTTAACCTAAGAGAAGGCTATGACCATAGCTATTACTTCATTGCGAGCTTTATAGAGAAACATATAGAGTTTCACAGCAAATTCCTAGCTAAATAACTTTCATAGATATGAGGATGTACAATATTGTTCTTGAATGCTTCTTGAGCAATATAATTTCCAGATGAAGAGATCAGCTTATAAATCTAAGGTAGAGTCAATTGGTCCTTATATAACTAAGATTGAATTTAATCATCTCATATCTTGATTTTTTGATTCAAATGTTAATGATATTAACTTGAATAAATTCATAGCATTATGTCGAAATAAAAACCTAAATTTTGGCTCAGCTATGGGATTTTTTTTTAACTTTTATACAACAAAACTTTCTGACATGCATACATTAGCAATGTCAGAATCAGTTTGAATTCTAATCAATTGTGGAGTTTTAGTCATGCTTAAAACAGCTTTATATGTCCGCCTTGAAGCTAAACCAGGTAAAGAAGACGAAGTGGAAGCTTTCCTTAAAGCCGGTTTACCTATTGTAATGGAAGAACCTGCGACAGTTGCGTGGTTTGGCTTACGTCTTGGACCTACAACATTTGGTATTTTTGATGCATTTCCTGATGAGGCGGGTCGCCAAGCACATTTATCTGGCAAGGTTGCAGCTGCGTTGATGGCTCAGGCCGATGATCTATTTTCAGAGCCACCGTCTATTGAGAAAGTAGATGTTTTGGCGAGTAAACTACCAGGTTAAACCGACGCTTAAATGTATGAGTGTGCTGCCTGAAATTTTGAATGAAAGGCAGCACTTTATCGCTGTGAGGTTTGTCAGAGGCTTTTTATTCAAGTTGGGCTACTTTATTTATTGGCTTAATCTCATCATTTAAATGGGTCAATATCCAAAACAGGGCAGGGTAAATAAACGAATGCAACTATTTACATGCTTTATATTGAACCAATCTATCTAATTTACTGTCGCATTTGTACATCTGCTAAACCGTGCCAATCTGCTTTTAAAATATTCAATCATTGCTATTTTGTATGAGCCATTCACTGTTTTAGCCAATGCGTTCACGACCATGTCAATAGTCATACATGTTTATACCTTCCATCCAACAATCGCTCGTGAAAATACATCAATAATAAAAGTGGTATAGAACAAGCCTGAATGTGTTTAACCATCACTCAAGTCGCCAAGTTGAAATAATTTTTTATAAAAAATAGACGACTGGTCTATTTTTATGTATAGTTAGCAAATAGTGCATTCAAAAGCCGCAGTATTGTCCAATTTTTTAAAGTTTATTTGATGAATAACGGTGGTTTTTCAAATCAATTAACTGATTATCCTAGGATAAAAATATGCTGAATTTTAACTTTTATAATCCGACCCGCATTATTTTTGGTGGCGATACAATAGCTAAAATCAATGACTATGTGCCTACAGAAGCAAAAGTATTAATGTTGTTTGGCGGTGAAAGTGCACGTAAGAATGGTACTTTAGCTGAAGTGCGTGAAGGATTAGGTGCAAGAGAAATTCATGAATTTGGCGGAATTGAGCCGAATCCGAGTTATGAAACCCTCATGAAAGCTGTAGAGCTGATTCGAGAACAAAAGATTGATTTCTTGATGGCTGTCGGTGGTGGATCGGTAATTGATGGTACTAAATTTATTGCAGCAGCAGTCAATTATACAGGGGATACATGGGAGATTTTAGAAACCCATGGTACTAAAATTACTCAAGCTTTGCCTTTTGCGAGTGTACTCACCCTTCCGGCAACTGGTTCAGAAATGAATAGCGGTGGGGTAGTCACCAGAAAATCGACCCAAGCCAAATTGTCATTTAGCAGCCCCTTTGTTTTTCCGCAATTTTCCGTACTCGATCCGAATAAAACTTTTAGCTTGCCGACGCGCCAATTAGCAAATGGCGTAGTCGATGCATTTGTTCATGTCATGGAACAGTACTTAACTTACCCTGTCAATGCACAAGTACAAGATCGTTTTGCCGAAGGTCTATTGCAAACTCTGATTGAGATTGGACCGAAAATCTTGGACGATTCAGCAGATTATGACACGCGTGCGAATTTGATGTGGGCTGCTAGCATGGCACTGAATGGGCTAATTGGAGCTGGTGTACCACAAGATTGGTCAACCCATTTGATTGGGCATGAGCTCACGGCTTTACATGGTATTGATCATGCTCGTACCTTGGCCATTGTGTTGCCGGCCAATCTACAAGTGCGTCGTCAAGAGAAGCGAGAAAAATTACTACAGTATGCAGCTCAAGTCTGGCAGATTGTCGAAGGTGATGAAGAACAACGTATTGATACTGCTATTGCTCGTACTCGAGCCTTCTTTGAGCAACTTGGATTGCCGACTCGTCTTAGCGATTATGGACTGGGGGAGACAGATATTGAGATCATCATTACGCAACTTAAATCACATAATCTTACACAGCTAGGCGAACATAAAAATGTTTCATTAGAGCTCAGTCGCCAAATTCTCGAGATGAGCATCTAAGCTAAATGCGCGTATCTGGCATGCTCTGACCCTGTAACAATGCTCCTCAATCATGAAAATTATCGGAGAAATAACATGAAAATTTTAATCGTTTTAACCTCACATAATCAACTTGGCAATACTGGTAAGAAAACAGGTTTTTGGTTAGAGGAACTTGCTGCACCGTATTACACCTTTATTGACTCTGGTGCTGAAGTTACGCTGGCGTCGCCTCAAGGTGGGCAGCCACCACTAGATCCGAAAAGTAATTTAGCCGATGCTCAAACTGAAACCACTCATCGTTTTGAAGCAGATCCAACTGCAATGCAAGCATTAACACAGACGCATAAACTTAGCGAAATTTCTGTAGCTGATTATGATGCAGTGTTTTATCCAGGCGGGCATGGCCCATTGTGGGATTTAGCAGAAGATCCGATTTCAATTTCTCTGATTGAACAGGCGATTCAGTCTGGCAAACCTGTTGCAGCAGTGTGTCATGCCCCGGGTGTTCTTCGTCATGTGAAAGCGAGTAATGGAGCGCCTTTAGTTAGCGGTAAATTAGTGACTGGTTTCACCAATACTGAGGAGGCCGCTGTAGGTTTGACTGAAATTGTACCATTTTTAGTCGAAGACATGCTTAAACAAAACGGTGGTCATTATTCTAAAGTGGATGATTGGCAAGTATATGTTCAAGTAGATGGCTTGCTGGTTACTGGACAAAATCCAGCCTCTTCTGCTGCAACCGCTACAGCATTACTTCAATTGTTGAAATAAAGAGTAGCTAGTGTGTGTTGTGGTGCTTAGCAGTGAATAAAACTTCTGACTCTGAGCAACTGGCGCAATAAGCAAAATAACCCTCATTTAATGGTGAAGGGCCTGAGTGAATAGCTTTACTTCCTTTATTTTTCTATATACAGGAAGGAAGGGTATTTTTTTAATTTAGATCAATTAAGTCATGATGACTTGGATACAATGAAATGAAAGACAGCAAACTTTTTCAAAACTTAAGCTTAGGCCCTTATGTTTTGCGAAACCATATTGTATTGCCACCATTAACGCGGTCGCGCAGTACTCAGCCAGGGAATATTCCAAATGAATTAATGGCAACCTATTATCAACAGCGTGCCGGGGCAGGATTTATGGTCACCGAAGGTACGCAAATCGAGCCACGTGGTCAAGGCTATGCTTGGACTCCTGGTATTTACAGCCCTGAACAGATTGCTGGATGGCGTAAAGTGACGGAAGCAGTGCATGCTAAAGGAGGCATTATTTTTGCACAACTTTGGCATGTTGGGCGTGTTTCACATACATCTTTGCAACCCAATCATGCATCACCGGTCGCACCCTCGGCTATTAGGGCTGATAGTAACGTTAAAGTGTTTATTGAGACCGGGCCCAATGCAGGGGCCTTGGCTGATCCTTCAATGCCACGTGCTTTAAGCAATGCAGAAGTTAAAGAATTAGTGCAACTCTATGCTCAAGCAGCACGCAATGCCTTGGCTGCTGGTTTTGATGGGGTTGAAATTCATTGTGCAAATGGTTATTTGGTGAATCAATTTATCTCTGCACATAGTAACCACCGTGAAGATGAATATGGTGGATCACTAAACAATCGTTTGCGTTTTTTACGTGAAGTAGTAGAGGCAGTTGCTGAGGTGGTTGGTGCAGATCGTTTAGGAGTGCGTTTTGCCCCGCTATTTGAAAGTACAGAGGAAGATCGTGTTTACATAGGGTTGGTTGAAGATGATCCACATGTGACTTATATTGAAGCCATAAAAATACTTGAAGAAGTTGGGATTGCCTATTTATCGATTGCAGAAGCTGATTGGGATAATGCACCAGAACTTCCTCATGATTTTCGTAGAGATGTCAGAGACACTTTCAGTGGTCGGATTATTTATGCAGGTCGATATACGGCAGAAAGAGGGACTCGAATTTTAGAGGCAGGACTGGCCGATTTAATTGCATTTGGACGCCCATTTATTGCGAATCCAGATTTACCCGATCGCATCGCCAATGGCTGGCCATTGAATGCAGTAGATGCAAGCACTATGTATGGTGGGACGGAAAAAGGCTATATTGATTATCCAGCTTACGCAGATTAATCTCGACTAAGTGAGTTATTTTGCCAACCTTTGTGGTTGGCAAAATAAGGGCTTAGGATTGCTGTTGCCAGCACAATTTCTTGTTAAAACAAATTCTTAAAATTTTTTAGCTGTGTAATGAGCCAACCTGCCAGTGGGAAAGAAATCAGTTGCGTTACTGGCACAAATACTATGACTTCAATCAACACCATCATCGGGAAACTTTGATGCTGAGTAATTGGCTTTAATAAAGTGAGTACCAGTAATAGCGTGGGATATAAGCCTAAATATTCGACTAAAATACGAGTCATGAGGGCTTTAGAAGGAGAATTCATTGTGCGCTATACTCATGGATTGTAAATCGATCTAATAGCAATACATGAATAAGTAATCATTGGACTGCTATCATGAAAAGTTAATTATGTAGTTGATATTTAATTTTTATGAATCTTCACTTTTTAATAGAAATTTAGTTGCTCTCAGAGCTTGATGTAATGGTGTTTTATCTTTTTGCAACTTACTCAGTAATGCTGCACCTAACCACATTTGGTAAAGTACTTGTGCCAACGTCGAGGCCTCAGTATCTGCTTGGATAGACTGATCCTGTTTTCCCAAATCAATTAAAGCAGCAATCCGTTGGATTACATCATCGACGCCAGCGGACATAATGGAGCGCATATCTTCAGATAGATCGGCAACTTCTGCGGCAAGTTTCACAATTAAACAGCTATCCGCCCAACCACACTGTGTTTCAGGATCTTCTATCCATAAATTAAAATACTCAATCAGCTTTTGATAAGGGGATTTATCGCTACGCCATACATCATTTAAACGGACTTGGTAATTATCTACATAATGCTGTACCAATTCACATCCGAAAGCTTCCTTGGATTGGAAATAATGATAAAACGAGCCTTTAGGGATTTCACAGCTCTGTAAAATTTCCTGTAATCCTACGCCAGTAAAACCTTTATGCAAAATCAGGTCTGAACTGGTGTTAAGAATGTGTAAGCGCTTCGCTTCAGACTTTTTAATAGGAGTAGGCTTCATATTAATTATTTACTCTATTATAAAAAATAGACCAGTCGTATTGTTTTTTATTATAACTCATCTACAATGGATGTAAAGAAATTTTAATCATAATTTTTGATTATGAAGAGAAATACTTTTAAATAAAACATGGAGTTATATGTGTGAAAACAGTTATTAATCAACGCATCGTTTTAGCTAAACGGCCAGTGGGTGAGCCAAAACACAGCGATTTTCGTATTGAGCAAGTTGAGCTCAATGAACTTAAACAAGGCGAGATATTGTTAAAAACCATTTACTTGTCACTCGATCCTTATATGCGTGGTCGCATGAGTGATGCTCCTTCATATGCAGCACCGGTTGAAATTGGTGAAGTGATGGTCGGTGGAACAGTCAGTCAAGTGGTGGCCTCTAAAAACCCAAAATTCAAAGAAGGCGAGTGGGTTCTTTCAGGAAATGGCTGGCAGGGCTACGCAATTTCTAATGGGACTGCATGTCAAAGCTTAGGTATGCAACCTGAACATCCATCTTGGGCATTGGGTATTTTGGGAATGCCAGGATTTACTGCTTATATGGGGCTGTTGGACATTGGTCAGCCTAAAGCCGGTGAAACTTTAGTCGTTGCAGCTGCAACGGGACCTGTTGGTGCTACGGTTGGACAGATTGGCAAACTTAAAGGTTGTCGCGTGGTTGGCATCGCAGGTGAGCCTGAAAAATGCCGTTATGCTGTAGAAGAACTAGGCTTCGATGCTTGTATCAATCATCATGATGAAAATTTTGCAGAGCAATTACAACAAGCAGCTCCCAACGGTATTGATATTTATTATGAGAATGTGGGGGGTAAAGTGTTTGATGCGGTATGGCCATTGCTTAACTCTGCGGCACGTGTACCGGTGTGTGGTGTGGTTTCCCAGTATAACGCTACCGAGCAAGCACAAGGGCCAGACCGTTTACCGGGCTTTATTTCCACCCTTTTAAAAAAGCGTATTCGCATGCAAGGCTTTATTATTTTTGATGATTATGGCAGTCAGTATCCGGAATTCTATCAGCAAATGTCTGAATGGTTGAAAGACGGAAAAATCAAATATAAAGAGCATATGGTGCAAGGTTTAGATAACACGATCAATGCTTTCAATGGTATGTTGAAAGGCGAAAACTTTGGCAAAGTGGTTGTAAAAATCTAAAAAAATAGGAATTATCATGATCACACTACATCATTTAGATCAATCACGTTCTTTTCGCATTTTGTGGTTACTTGAAGAAATCAAGCAGCCCTATGAGCTGAAACGCTATTATCGTGACTCAAACACGCATTTGGCCCCTGACTCTTTAAAAACCATTCATCCTTTAGGGAAATCTCCAGTATTGGAATGGGATGGCAAAGTTATTGCAGAGTCAGGCGCAATCGTTGAGTTATTAATTCAGAAACTTGCGCCGGATTTAGCACCAGATATGGATGAACCTACCTATGTCGATTATCTACAGTGGATTCATTTCTCAGAAAGCTCTGCCATGCTGCCATTTTTGTTAAAAACGTTTAATGCGATAGAAACCAAGCAGGGCACGAAGTTGGTATTTCTAGAAAATTATACTCAAGTTGAGTTCGATAAAGTATTTGGCCATTTAAATGAATATTTAAAAGATAAAGAATTTCTAGTGGCAGACCGTTTAACCGGTGCTGACTTTATGATGGGCTTTGGACTACATGCTTTAGTTTATCATATGGGACAAGGTGGAAATTATCCCCATATCCAACGTTATGTAGCAGGTTTAAGCCAACTACCTAGCTGGCAAGCCGCAGTACAAATTGAACAAAATGGTGTGAAAAGTCAAAAATAGCAAGATTGTTTTTTTTTAAGGCAATTGAGAAAAAGAATCGTCATTGACAAGTACATCTAGTTATAAAATAAGCTGACACTTTTTTAAAGTAAACGCCTAATGAATTTCATCGGGCGTTCTCTATTTTAAAGATAAGGAATTACCATTATTTATGACAAGTTTCGCCTATTCTTCCCCTTCAAATTCCTATCAAAAGAGTTTGAATATCTCGACGGTTACGTTGAAAGATATAATCAACTTTTGAAAAAAAGAAACGTGACTAACGCACAGCAAGATTAAATTATTCCTCGGGTTATTAAACAAGTAATCTATATCATTTTAATAACATAAAAACATATGCGTAAAAATCACGCTCCGTTTAACTGGCAATAGTTTTTGAACCCTTGTATAAAAGTTTAAACGAATCTAGCAAGTCTTTATTTAATGTTAATACTCATCCAGTATTGAGGTTTTTTATCTTTTCTTGCCTGTGATCTAGGTTGTAATACTCTAATTTCATACTCACCTGAAGCAGGTAAAATATAAATACCATTATCATCAAGCTCTGGAGAATATTCTCCAAGATTGATGGAGTCTTTTAATTGATTACCCCATAAGTAAGTTTCAACATTTCCTCCAGTCAACCTCACTTTTAACTTTTGCCCTTTTTTAGCATAAAATTTGTAGGAATCATACTTGTATCCATCTATCCTTCCGTAATAATTTGCAGAGTAAGCTTTTTTTGCAAACTTAACTACAACAGTCTTTCGTATATCATTGTTATCATTTGCAAGTACGGCAGGGCTAAGCATAGTTAAAGTTAGTGCCATAAAAGCACCAGCTAGTAATTTCGTATTCGCTATTTTCATAAGGTTACCTTAATTCTTGTATCGCCCCTGACATAGTAACATAAGTAATAAGTAACCATGAATCATGGAACAGAAATGTGAATAGTCACCAAAATTCTATACACACATGGCTTGGTTGCATAAATCTACCTCTTAAGGCTTATTCAGCAATATAATTCTCAGATGAATAAGCCTACACCTAAAATTTACCGTACAACAAATTGGTCATCTAATGTGGTTCCGTTAATTAGACCACTCAATTCAGTTTTATAAGTGATAAATCCGCTCTAAATATTTAAATTATGCTGCCATTACTTTTAGTAAATGTTGATCATAAAATTCATTCGGTGTTGCCTTATTCAAACTTGAATGAGGATGTATCATGTTATAAAAATCCAAATATTCAGCAATTGATTGTTTCGCTTGTTTAACCGTATCGTAAGCCTTCAAATAGACTTCCTCATGCTTCACGCTGCGCCATAAACGCTCAATCATCACATTATCCATTCATCGTCCTTGGTCTGTATTAAAGACTTCAGGACAACCATATTTCACAATTGCTTCTTGCAACGCATCTATGCAAAAGTCTGTTTCCATACTGATCGATACACGATGAGCCAGTACTTTACGACTATGCCAATCTATAATTGCACACAGATAGACAAAGCCTTTAGCCATAAGAATGTACGTGATATCTGTATACCAGACTTGATTAGAGTGATCTATGACCATGTTTTTCAAAAGATATGGGAAAATACGGTATGCAAGATTAGGCTTACTGGTATTGGGTTTTGGATACAAGGCATGTATTCCCATCAAGCGCATTAAATGTCGGACTTTACGCAGACCTATTTGATGTCCTTGACGCTGTAGCATATCTAGTATCATTCGACTGCCCATAAATGGGTAGTCGAGATGAATTTCATCGATCAGACGCATCAAACTCTAATCAGTTGATGAAATCTCTTTGGGCTTGTAATACAACGTACTGCGATTGATTTGAATCAATTGCGATTGTTGTCGTACCGAAAGTTGATGGGTCTTATCGATCATTTTTTGCCGCTCAGCTGCCCTATTTTTCTGAGCGCACCTTCTAAAAAATCAATTTGCAATGCCTGATGTCCTATCTTGGCATGTAAAGCTTTGAGGTCAATCTCTGGTTCTTGTTGTGCTGTTGGTCGTGAAAAAATATTGACTGATTGCTCAAGCAGTTGATTTTGCCAATCAATTATTTGGTTTTGATGTAAATCGAATTGAGTAGAAAGTTCAGCGAGTGTGTGGTCGCCTTTAATTGCTGCGAGAGCAACTTTAACTTTAAACTCTGCTGAATGATTACGACTTTTTCTTCGTGTCATGGTTGACTCCAAAAACAAGCATTTCCCATGCTCATTGGGGAGTAGATTATCACTTATAGGCGTGGTCTAAAATCCTAGACCCACATCACAACAAAGCTTATTTCTTTCCCTAGCTCAACCATGCCAAGTATAAACTTTAATAAAAAAGATTACTTTTCACTTATGAAAGAGACCTAATCGATATTCTATAAAAATGTTATAGTCATAAGGAAAGACTAATGTTTCTTGTTAAGGGAGCAGTCATAAATGGAAAATATACAAACTTTTATAATAATGAAGCCAAGAATAGACCAAGGATTGAATAGAGGTTAAGCGAGGGTAGGAGCAAATGAGAGAGAGTTATGATACGTATCATATTTTTAGTCTTATAGGGCAGCACGCTGAATTAGAACCCATTCTAAATGCAATTTCTGGGTGGCTTGAATCCCATATTCCAGATGCCTTAGTTACGATCATGCTTTATTCTGAACATGACCAAACTTTAAAGCTTATCAGTGGTAAACAACATTTCTCAAATCAATACTGTAAAGCCGTCAATAATTTAAAAATTGGTCCTCAGCGCGGTGCTTGTGGAACAGCTGCATTTTTACGTAAGTTGGTCATTAGTCAGGATCTGATGGAAGATCCGAATTGGGCAGCTTATCGTGCATTAGTAAAGGCAGAGCAGCTTTCAAGTTGCTGGTCTATGCCTATTATTAATGCAAGAAATATTTTATATGGAACTTTTGGGACTTATTACCGAACTCCCAAAAAACCGACGAAACATAATATTCGTCTTTTAGAACAGGCCGCCTCTTTAGTTGCATTAGCGATTGAGCTTGATGATGAACGCCAACAAAAAATAGCCATAAATGAAAAATATAGTTCTTTTTACAATTATCATCCAGATGTAATTCTTGAACTTGATCTGCAAGGATACGTTCTTAATACCAATATTGCTTGTCGTGAAATTACGGGTTTTTCACAAGAGCAAATACAGGGGAAACACTATTGGACATTAATACCAGATGAATATCATGAATTAGTTGATGCTGCATTTAAATCTGCTCTACTGGGGAAATCTCAACATTATGAAATTCCCGTTTACAATGTGATAGAGAAAATTATATGGCTTGATATTATCAATTTACCAATAATTCAAAATCAAAAGGTTACAGGTGTATTTACGATAGCACGTGACATTAGTGTAAATCGGAAAAATAAGGAGAGCTTACGTCTTTTAAAGCGTGGAGTTGATGCAAGTCCGAGTGGGATGTTTATCACGGATGCCTCTGAAAACATGGTGATCAGCTTTGTTAATCCTGCTTTTCTTAAACAAGTTGGTTATACAGAAGAGGAAGTCATAGGTCGTAATTATAATTTTTTACAGGGCCGAGATACTAATCTAGAGCAGCTTGCTTTGTTTAAGCAAGCGGTAAAGGAGCAGAAAGATGTTCAGATAACGTTAAAAAATTATTGTAGGGATGGGAGCTGGTTCTGGAATAGATTAATGTTGGGGCCAATTTTGGATCAAGATGGCAAATGTACTCATTTTCTTGGAATTCAGGAAGACATTACTCAGCAACGTATCCATGAAGAATATATTGAATATCAAAATACTCACGATCAATTAACAGGCTTACTGAATCAAATAAATTTTGAAAAAGTCCTAGAGCAAACTTTCGAAAAACAAAAGCTTCTAACTTTACTTTATATTGATCTTGATGACTTTAGTTCGATGAATGATAGTTTAGGTTACTACGTTGGTAATAAAGTTATTAAAAATATAGCGAGCCGACTAAAAGATTTTTTAAAACCTGATGAGGTTTTGAGTAGGTATGCCGAAGATGAATTTGTATTATTGATCAAAGGCCAACATGATCATAAAAAAATAACCACAAGAGCTGCAAACATTCTTGATTTGATTTCAGAGCCGTTTCAAGTCGATGACCATACACTCCATCTAAGCGCAAGTATAGGTATCGTCATAAATAACAGTTTTATACAATGTGCTTCAGAGCTTTTATATCGGTCTACTTTGGCTATGAGAGAAGCAAAGAGACAAGGCCGTAATACTTGGCATTGTTATGAAGAAAGCAATAAAATTTCACCCAATTTAGATTATGCTCATCTGCGTTTAGAACTTATGGAAGCAGTAAAAAAGAAGCAGTTTACACTATTCTATCAACCGTTAATCAAACCATTAACAGGCGTGGTTCAGGGAGTAGAAGCGCTGATTCGTTGGTATCATCCCGAACGGGGTTATATTTTTCCAGATTTTTTTATTCCTTTAGCTGAAAGAACAGGACAAATTGTAAATATTGGACAGTGGGTTTTAGAAACAGCATGTTTAGATATCGCTAAATGGAATAAGGCGCATGATAGTCAGCTCACAGTTTCAGTTAATATTTCTCCTTTGCAGTTTGGACGTGCTGGATTTCTTGAGGAACTCCAAAAAGCGCTAAAAATAAGTCAATTACCAGCTGAGCTGCTTAAAATTGAAATTACCGAAGGCGTTATTATTAGTGGTGCGGACAGGGCAATTGAAATTCTAAAATCAATTCGTGCTTTAGGAGTGCATGTGGTCATTGATGACTTCGGCACTGGTTATTCGAGCCTTAGCTATCTACGACTACTACCGATTACTCAAATCAAACTGGATCGAAGTTTTATTGTGAATCTGACAATTAGTGTTCAAGATGCTGCAATTGTTCGGTCGATAATTTTTCTAGCCCATCAGCTGAATTTAGAGGTCGTAGCGGAAGGTGTTGAAACACTAGAACAAGCTAGTCTGCTCTATCAACAAGATTGTGATTTATTTCAAGGCTATTTTTATGCACGGCCTGCCCCAATAAGTGACTTGAATTCGAAATTTTTGCCGTTGGAAAGTTTAAGTTAACGTAATTAATCTTTGTAAATTGTAATAAAAATCTAATTGTAACTTTAATTCTATGTTAAAAGTGTAATAGAACTAATAAATTGTGGCTAATTAATTAAAAATGGAAATATTTAAAATTAATTTAAATTTAAGAAAATTAATACTTTTTTTAGCGATTTTTTCGGTATTAAGTCTTTTTATTATTAGCTCAGTAATTAGCTATTATATAGTAAGAAATCAGCTTATAAATAATTCATTAGCACTTAATTCCGAACACGCAAACAAGATTGCAATAATTATAGATAATCACTTTAAGAATATACTGATCGAACTTGGATACAGCGCAAAGATTTTAGGGAAAAAATTTGATGATAATGAGATCCGAGAAACAGAAGTACAGAGATTAAAAATGCAATCTGATTACTACAATAGCGTGGTTGTCAGTGATTCAGAGGGTAGATTGATTAATTATTCACCAAATATATTGAATATTGATAAAAATAAAGTACAAACTACGTTAGGAATTAGTAATTCAATAAAGGAAAAAAAACCATATATATCATCGCCATATCTTTCTGTTAAAAAGAATATGATTGTTTTTATTTCATATCCGATATTCGATGAAAAAAAGCGCTACAGAGGGTTTGTTGGATCTGCGATATATTTAAAAGAAAAAAATGTAATTAATCAACTTTTATCAACGAATGAAACATATCGAAAAAGTTACATGTATGTAATTGATAAAAATGATAAAATTATATTTCATCCTGATCATGAAAGAATCGGTGAGATAATCAAAAATAACACTGGTTTAGATTATATAAAAAAACAAAATTCAGGGAAAATTCGTCTTATCAACAGTAGAGGTGTTGATAATCTTGCTGGATTCTCACATGTAAAAACGACGAATTGGATAATTGTCTCCCAGCAACCCACAAAGCAATTATTAAAACAAGCGAATTCGATTATTTATAAAGTATCAGCGGGAATCTTTATATTTTATTTACTAATTTTTTATGTTGTTTGGAAGTGTTCTTTTTTTATAGCATCTCCTCTGCATAAGCTTGCAAATATGGCAAGCTCTTTATATCAGCCTGAAGCAAGTAGGGAAATTAAAAATATTAACCCATGGTATTATGAAATCGTTAAATTTAAACGTGCTCTTTTATTGAGTGTTCATCACTTTTCAAAAAAAATGACTGAGATGGATTATTTCATTAATACGGATCCTCTTACTGGTTTGATGAATCGTAGAGGGATGCATTTGTCTATAGATCAGAAAATAGCTTTGAAAATCCCCTTTTCAATATTATTAATAGATATAGATTTCTTCAAGAGAGTAAATGATACATATGGACATGCTGAAGGTGATTTAGTACTGAAAAATATTGCAGAAATGATGCAAAAGAACTTTCGGAAAGATGATGTTTGTTGTCGCTATGGTGGTGAAGAATTTATTGTTATTGTACCTGATGTTAGCCAGCAAGACGTTTATGAAAGTGCTGAAAGATTTAGAAGAGAAGTGGAAGCGCAATCGATAGAAAAGGTTGGATCGATTACAGTCTCTATAGGTATCGCTTCTTGGCCTGAAGCTTCTGAAGATATTTCAGAAGTATTTATTCTGGCTGATAAGAATCTTTATGAGGCTAAAAACAGTGGACGAAACTGTGTAAGATTATAATTTATATGATTTTATTGAGAAAGTATTTCACCGTTAAATCTACTCTAAGTTGGTCAGATTTAGTAGTAACTTGGGTATGAGGTCTACTAATAATTGGATGAATTTTATACTGCATTTTTTACAAGATAAAAAAAAGCCTATAATCCGCCTATATTTTAATTTAGTGCGTCGTATTTCATATTACACGGGGGCATGGAAAAGATTATTGTTTCGGCAGTTTTAGGTTTTTTTTGGTATCCGCCATGGATCAAGTTGAAGCAAAATGACACAAAGAGCATTATGAGCAAAACATAAACGGCGCATCAATGATTCATCTAAAGGATATGCCACAACACTTGGTTGATGGAGGGCTTATTTCATTCGTGACCAGCGCCGTAAGATTCACAACATCGAAACCAATTTAAATGGTGATTAATCATGTCATGTAAATCATGTGAAGAACGTCGACAGAAACTAAAGGCAATGTATGAGCAGTCGATAGAATCCATCACAAAAGTAATTACTTACCTTACCAACAAAGGTGGTAAAACAGAACAATCACCTGCAAGTGCAGACGAACCTGAACAACGAATTATTGTTAACACTCGAAGAGCAGGAAGAGCCAAACAGCCATGAGTATATGAATCAGTAACCATGCCAAAGCTACAACGATTGCAGAGCAGACTTGATGCCATATACTAGACTTGCCAGCATTCCCGCCTTATTACCACACAACTAGAACTAGAGCATATTGTTAATGTTGCTTAGAGTGTTACCGATGATGAATCTAACCTGCAATCGTTGTGTCCGCCGTGCCACAAAGATAAAACCTTAAAGGAGAGTTGGCAGTGAGTCATGAAGAACTACTAGAGCAAATTGAATCAGCGGCTAACTTTGTGCGAGGTATACAGTTTGATCAACGCTTGCTAAACGATGCTCGAGAAGCTTTACGAGAACGTGTGATGGAACTAGATGATTTTGTGGATAATTATTCCAATGAAAATGCATCAAAATGGTGCATAAAAACCAGCAGGCAGGGGGGCGGTCAAAAGTTCAAAACCTTTTGCCCTCGGACTCCCCCACTGACGTATAAAAAATTTTCCATTTCGCAAATATGTTAAAGGAGTGCATATGGCTTTAACAGCAAAAAAAGAAGGCATTTGCCCAAGCTAGAGCTGATGGCTCTTTTAGATTTGTCCCACCGAGCAACTTTCCAAAAAAAATTATTTAACTCCGGTAGTAGAAGCAGGTGTGGTTGAACGCATTCTTTCTGATAAGCCTTAGAGTCCTAAGCAAAAATACAAAGTAAAAATTGAGTTATAATGGGGTTAAGGTGATTATTTGTACTATAAGAAAATAATTAAAATGATATAAAATTGTAATTATTTTCAAATATAGAGTTCTGCTATAATGCCGTACTCCATTTCAAATCCGTGCATTGGGATGTGAACAAGATTTATAAGTGATTCAATACACTAAATCTGATGTGGGTCAAAATTGGGTCAATGAATTTTTTTATTCAATGAAATGTCTTAAGAATTAATGTTTTGGGTTTTGAGTTCAATTGACGCCACCTCAATTGGTGGAACGCCATTTTGGCGAATTAACATTTGCAATGCTGAAACAATATCTACAAAAAAATCATTCAACTTAATGGGGGAGTAACTCAATAAACCCATATCTTAAACTCTTCGCTACGACGGTATTGTTATTTCTTTAACGATCATTACAAAATTAAAAATTATTATTTCTTTTTTACTGGTGATGTAGTTATAAGTTGACTAAAAGGCTATTCACTACATCTTCTAGGAGAGTTTTATTTGAAATGTTTTTGTTTAGGGTGCGTAAATCGTAGTAACCAGCTAAAAAACTTTGAGCCATTTCAAGGGCTGAAGCTTTGATATTGAATTCCCTATGTACTTGTCCCTCGATGAATAGTGCGATGAAAGATTTCTCTAAACGTTGTCGATATTATTTATTCAGACTTGCGATGACCGGCTATTTATCTCCTATTTCTAAATCGCAGAATAAGACTATTGCTTCGTGCTTTTCTGATTGTGAAAGATCCTCGACAATCTCCCAAAGCAAGAGGTGTCATAATCGAGCGATACTGAGAAATAGTTTTTTAATTTAATAGTTTTAATTCGATAGCAAATTTTTCTCTTACGAAATAATCGGGCTAAAAGCCCGATTTATATATTTCTCAAAGAAAGTATATTGGAACTTGAAATAATAATTTTTCGTAGCTTAAAATTTAAAAGAGTATGTCGTAAAAAATCTATTCTCTGTGTAATCACCTTGAATATCATTTTTATAATTCAAATTCAGCCACTGAAAACCTAACCCTTTTAATTTACCCTCAGTAATTCTATAGTTCGCAATAAAATCAAACTCACTTTCGTCATATCCTTTTTGGCCATTAATTGCATAGTTTTGTCCATCAACATAGCGTGCCAATAGGTTTAAACCTGGAACTAACCAACTGGCATCATGATTAAAAGTGAAATGATAGGAAAGTTCATTTGCTTTATTAAAAGTTCCCTGAGTCCAATTGACATAACTTAAAACTGGAACA
Source organism: Acinetobacter sp. UBA6571 (assembly GCF_002434085.1). Lineage (NCBI taxonomy): Bacteria > Pseudomonadati > Pseudomonadota > Gammaproteobacteria > Moraxellales > Moraxellaceae > Acinetobacter > Acinetobacter sp. UBA6571. Next base: position 66,245 of record NZ_DJJJ01000060.1, read on the forward strand.
GCACCATCTAACATCGGGAAATTACTCTTCCCTTGAATTTTTTGGAGACCTAAACCAATAGTATTTGGCCCATAACCAAATTCTTGCATCAAGCCAAAGTACTGGTTATCAATATAACCAAGTAGTTCATCACCTGTTTCTTCTGTATAATAATACCTAAATTTAGTATTCAACCGAAATTGGTCAATACTATTTTTATAGTCTAGACCGATAGAATATTGATTATATAAATCTTCTAATTCACTCACAAAGATTTGAGTCTGTAATTTACGATCAAAAGCTTTATGCTTTAAATCAATATAAGTTAAGCCATCAGATTCTTTTTTATTGACAGAAAGTTTTCTAAACTCTTCTTCATTTCGTGGCGAGTATTTATCTAAATAGCCCACATCCAGTTTTACCTGCTCATTCAACTGGCCTGAATATAATAAACCTTGATAAATTGTAATCAATTGTCGACTGTAATCTGTTGTTGCGAGAGGCGTGTCTACCCATTGTTCCCCCAACTTAACTGATGCTGCTTATACTTCGCTCCAATCGAACCTGCAATTTTATTGTAATTTGAAGCCTGCTCCTTTGTAACAGGATCAAACGGTAAAATCATATCATTGAGATGCTTATCATCACTTAAACGTTGCGCGTATTGAACGGAACCTGTAAACGTTAAAGCAAAATCTTGTGTTAGTTCATGCTCCCCCTTGGCACGGGCGATAATGCCTTGACTCCAACTCCCGACTGAGGGTTTGGTAGCGTCATCAAAATCCCGATCTGCGTATAAGTTTTTTAACGTGACATCAATGCTCATCTCTTTTGCATAGGCGCAGTTCACCACTGCTGCCATTGCTATAAGCAATGGCACAGCCATTATGTTTCTCTTCATGTTTTAATCCATTAAATTATTGAATATTTTTAATTGTCCTAAAACCGACATGGCTAATGCCTAAATCGATTTCTTGTGAGTGTCTAGCAGCGGCTCGGTAACGCATACAGTAATTTGATGCGCACAGGAAAGAGCCACCTTTGATGGTATAAAAGTTAAAAGCGGGATTATCTTGATGATGCTCAAGTTGATTCATTCCCATGTGATCATCATGCGTTCCAGTAAATGGACTTTTGGTGTATTCCCAGACATTGCCAATCATATCGTAGAGACCAAAGCCGTTTGCTGCAAAACATCCCACAGGTGCAACATCTCGGTAACCATCTTTATTCTCATTGTGGTAAGGAAATTCCCCTTGCCAAACATTGGCATCCACATGTTTTAAATCTGCGCTTACATCTCGCTCATGGCTAAAGCCTTTTGCGGCATATTCCCATTGTTCTTCTGTCGCAAGATCTCGATCTAGCCAGTCTGCATATGCCATTGCATCTTTTAAAGTGATCATTCGTACAGGTTGATTGGGCTCAATTTTACGATGGCTATTCGGCCCCCAAGGTTGTTTCCAATTCGCTCCTTTCATCAATGACCACCAAGCTAACTCCTTGACTGGTTTTTGGGGTTCAGTAAATACTGCTGCTTCTCCCTGTTTTTCTGCTTCAGTTACATAGGCAGTGGCATCAACAAAGCTTTGAAATTGAGCATTAGTCACTTCAGTTGCATCTATCCAAAAATCTGTAACTGTTCTTTCACTTTTGTAAAGTGCTTTCTCTTCTCGGTAGCTTTGATTGTTCCCAATATTGAAGGTTCCACCCTGAATTTTGACCATGCCCGCTTCAGGTTTCTTTTGCCAGTTTTGTGGTAAACCTGAATACTGTTTACATTTATTCCTATCCCCTAAGTTCAGTTCAGTTTTTTGCTGCTTAATTTCTGGCGTGGAGGGGAGACCACATGCACTTAAACCGATTAAACCGAATAAGATAGTAGCGTGAATAAACTTCATATTTTAATTCCTACTTCCTTGAGAGAAGTATTTCCACATTATTTGCTTTGGTTTATCTAAAAGACTATCTTTTTAATAAGCAAAATTTTTCCTAACATGTTAATACTTCTAAGAATTAAACTATTATTACTTGCCTAGATTTTTCAAAAAAACTGGCTGAATACATTGATCATAAAAACAATTCATTTGACCGTATTTGTAGCGAACTGGAGCCTCCACAACCCCTACACGTTGAGCATACTCAGCCCAATCTTGAGCAAGTTCTTGGGTCTTACTTGGATTTTTAGATGCTAAATTAATGCGATAAGACGGATCTAATTTTCGATTGTAGAGTTCCCATTCTCCTGTACCATAAGGAGGGACTTGAAATTGAACAGCCCAATCACCTTTGTATAAGGCGCGACGGGTATTAAATTCCCAACCTAAAGTACGTTCTGGTAAAGCTTTACCTTTAAATAGGGGAAGAAAAGAACGTCCTTCCATTTTTAATAAAGGTTGTCCATTGCGTGTATCTGGTCGTGTAGCACCTGTAAGTTCTAAAATAGTGGGAACAAAGTCGATGACGTGAATGGTTTCGGAATTAATTTGACCTGCCTTTATTTGAGTTGGATAACGAATAATTGCAGGCACGTGAATTCCGCCATTTGACAAAATACTTTTGAAATAAGGCAATGGCGTAGAGGCAACTTGTGCCCATTGTGGACCTAAAGTCACATATGACCCTTTTTTCCCCATGTTCTGAGGACTATTGTCAAATGTCGCATCGACCCATTCACGAATACCATTTTTATCTTCAGTTGTGCCTAATGATTCTGGTGTAGCAGACTCCGCACCATTGTCAGACATAAATAAAATTAGCGTATTATCTAGTTCACCAGTCTGTTTTAAATAGTTAACCACACGACCGATATTGTGATCCATGTTGTCAATCATGGCTGCATAGATTTGCATGGTTTTGGTTTGATCTTTTTTCTGCGCCTCGGTTAACTTATCCCAAGCAGGGAAGACATCCATGAGCGGATTATTAACTTTTGTTCCCTTTGGCATAATGCCTAATTTGATCATACGCTCTAAGCGGGCTTGACGAACTTTTTCATAACCTTCTTTATAATATCCGTCATATTTCTTTAAGTATTGATCTGGAGCTTGCAAAGGCCAGTGTGGCGCGGTGAACGCCAAATATCCAAAGAATGGCTGATCTTTTTTACGGTCATTTTCTAAGTAAGCAAGCATTTTACTGGTAAAGAAATCACTCGAATAAAAGTCTTTAGGCAAGGTTACATCTTTACCATCTTCTAAATATCGAGCTTTATAATTTCCTGGGAACATTTGGCTTGCATCCATATGTGCAGCGCCACCAGGCATGAGCGTAAATGAGCGATCAAAACCACGTGCTTTTGCGTTGCTCTCTTCTGTTGCACCCAAATGCCACTTACCTGTGACAAAAGAAGCATAGCCTTGAGGCTTTAATATCTCAGCTAAGGTTATCACTCGATTATTTAAACGGCCTTCATACCCCGGTTTGCCTTTCTGTTCGGGCTGTAAAAACTCAGCCATGCTGCCCAGACCAGCTTGATGGCTATCATTTCCTGTCAATAACATAGAGCGTGTGACTGAGCAGGTTGGACCTGCATGAAAGTTACTGAGTACGGCACCTTCTTTGGCTAATTTTTTTAGATTTGGTGTAGAAATTTCGCCACCAAATGGTTGTATGTCCGAAAATCCCAAGTCATCAGCCACAATGACCAAGACATTTGGCTGTTTAGCAGGAGCAGCCCGAGTGGATAAATTGCAGAGTAGCGTGGGTAAAAATAACGCTACTAGAGCGAGCTTTTGAGTAACCATAACGAATCCTTGATAGTGGTTAGTGTTATTATTCAGTGATCTAGCTGATTATGCTGAGGTGGACCTTGATTAGACGCTTGCGCGACGACGATCGATCTCTGTCGGTGGTGCTTGATTGAGTTCTTTGACCAATTCAAAATTAAATATGATGTGTTTAAAGGGTTTATCTATATTGAATTTTGACATTTCTGCTGGATCAACAACATCGGTTGCCGTTGCAACTAATCCATCACGTGTTGCAAACGCAAAGTCATCCCAAAGGTATTGATCACCCTCAATGTTAAATTGGGTAGTGAGTTTGCGATAACCTGGAGCCGAGACAAAATAATGAACGTGAGAAGGGCGATTACCATGACGGCCCAAGAGGTTGAGAACAGCTTGCGTGGTGCCTGCAGGCGGACAGCCATAGCCTACGGGCATGGTGGTTAAAGCCGTATATTTACCATCTGCATCGGTAAAAATGGTACGGCGCAGGTTGAACTCGGATTGTGATTTATCAAAGAATGAATAATTGCCTAAACCATTAGCATGCCAAATTTCAACTTTCGCATTGGGAATAATATTGCCATTCGTATCCGTGACGAGACCTTCTATCACTAAGCTATCGACTTGGTCTGACTCAGAACCATCATCCATGCGGGTAAAGCCGACTGATTCAGGCGCTCCTGCAACATAAAGCGGTCCTTCGATGGTACGGGGTGTTCCACCAGTAATACCTGCTTTAGCATCAGCTTCGTCAGCACGAAGATCAAGATAATGCTCAAGACCTAAGCCAGCAGCCAAAAGACCAAGTTCGTTAGCTTGACCTGCGTCAGTGAAGTATTCTAAGCCTTTCCACAATTCAGTTTGAGAAATGTCTAAGTCTTCAATGGCTTGGAAAAGGTCACCTACTAAACGCACAACAATTTGCTGGATACGTGTATCGACAGGGTTAGTCGCTGTATCAACATTCATTTTTTTCACAAGCGTATCAATTTGTTGTCGGTTCATCATGATCATCCTTTGATTGATGAGAAATAGATTCGAATGATCTGGAACGGACATGTAACAAATCATTCGAAAAGTGAAGAACTCATAAAAGATGAGTTCGCATTTGTTGACTTAACATCAGATTGAAAAATTTAGCTATTTAAAACTGCGTAATGTTTATGCAGTTTTTAAGCCCTGCTTAAATATGTCTAAATAAAGCAGAACGTGCTTGATTAGAGGCACCATCCGCTGCACTTAAGAAACGCTCAGTATGAATATCTTTTTCAAAGAGACGGCTTTGCATCAGCGTTGAAATAGCAGCATCAATCATCGGTGGTGGACCACATAAATAGGCTTTATGGCCACTGCATTTATTTTCAAAATAATCTGCGACTGCTTCATGTACAAAACCTGTGAATCCTGTCCATTGATCTTCTGTTTTGGGCGCATTCAGTGCAGGAATATAGCGGAAGTTTGGATAGTCTTTGACTAAGGTCTCAAACACTTCACGGTTATAGAGTTCAGAAACATCACGCGCGCCTTGGAAAAGATAGATAGTACGTGTATCACCTTGTTCTAAAAGGTCCAAAATCATGGATTGGGGACTGGATAGACCAGAACCACCGGCAATAAAGATGGCATCTTTTTCATCGGATTTACGCACAAAGAACTGTCCATAAGGCCCAGAAACTTGGAGTTCATCACCCGCTTGCAAAGTTTCGTGTACATACGTGGTGGCTGTACCGCCTAGTACTTGGCGAATATGCAATTCAATAATGCCTTCTTCACTCGGCGGATTCGCAATTGAAAATGCACGTGTCCCTTCAATATTTGGCAATTGAAGATTGATGTATTGCCCAGCCTGAAATTCCATTGGACGGTCAATCTGCAAACGTACGCCTTTAATGGTGGGTGAAAGCTGTTTGATCTCTAAAACTTTGGCTTGATAGTCTTGGACTAAATAACCTAAGAAATCCTCGTCTTCATCAACATCGGCTTCAATCACCATGTCAGATTCTGGCTTACAGCAGCAAGCAAGGACTTTATTTTCTTCACGTTCTATATCCATCAACGCAAAAGGAGACGCTTCACCGACATCATAAAAACCGTCAGTGACCTGAACTTTACAGGTGCCACAGGTACCATGACCACAGGCAAAGGGTAGCCAAACCCCTTGACGTAAAGCGGCATCTAAAATGGTTTGATCTTCTTCCACCTCAATGGTCATGCCGACAGGTTCAATCGTGACTTGATAACTCATGAT
>NZ_DJJJ01000066.1:0-57626 GCF_002434085.1 Acinetobacter sp. UBA6571
TTGCTGAATCACTTTATGTGCATTGCGTAGCACTTGTTTCATGGTGAACTGTTTCCAGTCTCCCACTTTTTTAAACATCGGATCACGCTGATAACGGATAATACTCGATACAGTTTGACGTAAAGCTTTGCTTGGAATAGTACCGACATGCGTACAGTTACCACCGAGCTGCTCACGCATATCAACAATAGCTACACGCTTACCTGCTTTCGCCAGCTTCATTGCCGCGCCTTCGCCCGCAGGTCCAGAACCGAGAACTACCGCATCATATTTAACGAAATTCCCACTAACGACCTCTTTCTTACGTGGCATTCAAAGCTCCTTACATGAAAACGTTATCTCTTATCTTGCCTATATTATGACGTAATCCTGATGAATTTGCTGTATTTCCCCCACCTATATTATGTGATGGCTACATTTTTTAAATGAATAGCGTTTTTTTCCTATTTAAAGCTAAGTCCGTTATAATAAGAAGCCTGTCAATCTGATCTCTCCTCAAACAGTGGAAAAGTTGAATATGTCTGAAAACCGTAAACCAGAACAGGGTATTAAACTTCGTGGCGCAGAAAAGGTCGCTAGAATACCTGTAAAAGTTGTACCTACGGTTGAAGTGCCTCGTAAACCGGACTGGATCCGGGTGAAGATGACTGCACCAGAAGAAGTTCAACGTATCAAAACAACTTTACGTTCACAAAAACTGCATACTGTATGTGAAGAGGCTGCCTGCCCGAACCTGCCAGAATGCTTTGGTGGTGGTACAGCAACCTTTATGATTATGGGTGACATTTGTACCCGACGCTGTCCATTTTGTGATGTTGCTCACGGCCGTCCAAATGCATTAGATGCAGATGAGCCACGCCATATGGCAGAAACAATTGCAAATTTGGGTCTAAAATATGCAGTTATCACCTCAGTCGACCGTGATGACTTACTTGATGGCGGCGCACAGCATTTTGTTGACTGTATTAAAGAAGCACGTCAGCTTAGCCCAAATACGTTACTTGAAATTCTGGTTCCAGATTTTCGTGGCCGTCTGGATATTGCACTACGTATTATGACTGAATGCCCGCCGGATGTGTTTAATCATAATATTGAAACTGTGCCACGTTTATATAAGGCAATGCGCCCGGGTTCAGATTATCAGCACTCTTTAAACCTGTTAAAAATGTTTAAAGAATACTGCCCTGATATTCCAACTAAATGTGGGCTAATGGTGGGTATTGGTGAAAAAGAAGAGGAAGTAATTGCTCTTCTAGATGACCTTCGTGCGCATGATGTAGATTATGTCACTATTGGTCAGTATCTACAGCCTTCCAAACAGCATGCACCGATTGACCGATTTGTCACGCCAGAAGAATTTGAGCGTTATGCTGAACATGGCCGTAAGCTTGGCTTTAGAAATATCTGGTCAGCACCTATGGTACGTTCAAGCTATTTTGCAGATCGTCAGTATTATGGTGAACCGGTTCCTGAAGTGCGTCGTAAAACAGATCCAGCAAAAAAAATTGCAGTTCAAACGATTGAAGCCTAATTGTTTTAAGCTCTAAAAAGGCCCTCTAGTGAGGGCCTTTTTACTAATTTTATAATCTGTTGGCTGTTAATCCGATTTCTTTTTGCCACCACCGTCCTGTTTATTTACAGTAGCCCAAGCAATCCGTTCTGCCTCATCCTCTGAATGCCCGCGCTCTTTTTCACTTTCTTCAATATGCTGAGCCTGCCGTTTCTGTTTTTCTGTATAAGCTGACTTATCTCCACGTGACATAATAGTTCTCCTATTTTTTGATCTATATTTATTTCTATAATATGTTCAAAAATTATTCATTACATAAAGTGTCAGTCTCTGTATGGCTCTAACATATTTTATGTAACCTCATTTCAAATATATCTTCAGGTTTTATAGGTACCAAACCATCAAATAAATACATTTCTATCAATTATATAGTCTTTTATTTAGAAGTATTTTTATACTTTTGGTGACAAAAATTTAACTATTTATGGTTGAGTTTATATGGCTTTAAAAGGATTAATACAGCAGGTTAAATATTTTAATCTAATTAAAAATAATTGCACTGACTCACTGAAAAAACCTCAAGTGATATAAACAGAAAAATGATGACTTCGTAACTGTTGATTCCTGCTGGTCGTTTTTACACATCAGATGTAATGATTTAGAGGAGTGATTTTATGTTATTTATTCTGAGTATTTTGCTACAGCTGTTTACCATATGGGCCATATTTTTTTATGGGTTATCCAGAGTTACGGGTGCCATAACGATGATCGGAGCTGTCATTATTACAGCTTTGATCAGTCCTTGGTCTTTAATTTTGGGGATACCGCTAATTCTACTTAGTCTGGTGTTACTTGTTGATTCATTACGTATGAACCTCATCACACGTCCGGCTTTTGACCGGTTAAGTAATGCAATGCCGAGTATTAGCACAACCGAACGCGAAGCATTAGAGGCCGGTACCAGCTGGTGGGAAAAAGAACTGTTTATGGGCGCGCCAGACTGGGATCAGTTTGACCGTTATCCTTATCCGCATCTATCTGAAGAAGAACAATCTTTCCTTGACCATGAAGTCGAACAACTTTGTGACATGCTAGATGAATGGCAAATTCATCATCATGATAAAGACCTGCCAGAACACGTTTGGCAGTTTATTAAAGAGAAAGGCTTTTTAGGTCTAATCATACCTAAAATTTATGGTGGTCTGGAATTTACAGCTTTTGCACAAAGCCGGATTATGAGCAAAATTGCTTCACGCTCCATGACGGCGGCAGTAAGCTGTATGGTACCTAACTCACTTGGGCCAGGTGAACTGTTAATGCACTACGGCACTGAAGAGCAGAAAGAACGTTATTTACCTGGGTTAGCTAATGGTACTGAAATTCCATGTTTTGGTCTGACCAGCCCGGAAGCAGGTTCTGATGCCGGTGCTATCCCTGATACCGGTGTAGTTTGCTATGGCGAGTATGACGGTGAGCAGGTACTCGGCTTAAAAATGAATTTTTCCAAACGCTGGATTACTCTAGCACCCATTGCAACTGTGGTCGGTCTGGCTTTTAAGCTGTTTGATCCAGACGGATTGCTTGGTGATAAAAACAAAAATGAATATGGAATTACCTGTGCCCTGATTCCAGCCAGCCATCCCGGTATAGAAATTGGACCGCGCCATTATCCGGGCTCACCTTTTATGAATGGTACAGTCGATGGTAAGGATGTATTCATCCCAATTGACTGGATTATCGGCGGACCCAAAAATGCAGGTAAAGGCTGGCGCATGCTGATGGAATGCTTGGGAGTTGGCCGTGGTATTTCTCTGCCTGCCCTCTCTACCGCAGCAGGCGAAATGTGTTACCTGACTGTCGGTGCTTTTGCCCGTATTCGTCAGCAGTTTAAACTTTCAGTCGGGAAGTTTGAAGGTGTACAGGAAGCGACGAGTGATATTGCCAGTGATGCCTATATGCTGGAAGCTTTCCGTTATATGGTCACCTGTGGTTTGAACCAGGGTGGCACGCCAGCTGTCATGACGGCAATGGCAAAACATTATGCAACAGAAACCATGCGTAAAGTAGTCAATCATGGCATGGACGTAGTCGGTGGTCGTGCAATTCAACTTGGACCCCGCAACTTTTTGGCTCTACAGTATCAGGCAGTTCCTGTATCCATTACTGTAGAGGGGGCAAATATTCTAACCCGCTCCCTAATGATTTTTGGACAGGGCTCAATGCGTTGCCATCCTTATCTGTTTGAAGAATTACAGCTATTGCAATCTCCAGATAAGACTGGTGCCTTAAACAAGTTTAATGAAATGCTTTATCATCACTTAGGCTATACCTTAAACCGGGGTGCACGGGCATTGGCCTACGCATTTACAGGTGGTTCTTCACGTGCAGCTTTTACAGCCGATGATTTTACTCTACCGTACTATAAGCTGGTTAACCGTTTTAGTGCCTGCTTTGCCTTAACTGCCGATATGTCTTTGGGTTTACTTGCTGGTGATATCAAACGCAAAGAAATGCTGTCTGGCCGTCTGGCTGATATCCACTCCTATCTATTCATTGCGACTTCTATTTTAAAATATTATGAACGTGGCAGTAGGACTGAAGCTGAACAGGATCACGCACAACTGGCTCTGGAAAAAGCGTTTCATCAGGTACAAGAGGCTTTTTACGGTCTATTTGCCAATTTTCCAGTGCCTGCAGCAGCCGGGCTGGTTAAACTGGTCTGCTTTCCCTTTGGTCGCCCTGTGGCCAAACCCAATGATAAGCTCAAACAACAGGTGGCTCAGTGGATTATGATGGAAAATCCGTTCCGCGAACAACTAAAAGCTCATGTTTACTATAATGTCCGAGAAGATGATGTAAATGGCCGACTAGAATCTACTTTTAAAATGCTGCTACAGATTGAACCGCTTTGGGACAGATTTAAAAAAGCTGAATCCAAGGGACAGTTTGTCGGTTTAACTTTTGAAGAGCATGTAGAAGATGCGGTCAGCAGGGGCTTTATTACTGATGAAGAAGCTGAACAACTTATCCGCTATAATGCCAAGCGTTTTGACAGTATGCTTACAGATAACTTTGATATGCAGTTAAAAGAAGCCTTTGCATTAACCAATCCACATCTGCCTGAACATCTTGAAGTCAAGCATGAAGGTGGCATGACATCGGTCTAAAAATCTTTGATTTAAAAGGCAGGCTCTTTAGGAGCCTGTTTTAGTTTTAATGCCAATGGATATTGAAATAATAATAGCTCTCTTCGAGTCCAAACCTGACCTGATAACCTATTTCATGCAGCTCTGCTGAGAGAGCATGTATGTCTTCAAGTGCAATGTATTTAGGTAAAATCATGAATATAACAGTATTCCCCTGTCTGGCTGCCTGTTCAATCAGATCATTAAGCTTGTCTCGTACTACCGTCATAGTCAGACCCGCTTCTAAAGTCCATAGTTTTGCCTGCTCGGCTGGAATAATATCCATTTTTTCTTCCTTCATTATTTAATACATCTGTAGTGCATTTTTTTATCTTTAATATATTTTATCTTTTCTGACATTGATCTGATATTTAAACTATGTGTATTGTTTATTTATTTCATCAGGTTTGCATACAGAGAGAAATAATTAAAATTTCTGTTTTTTAGTTCAGACTTTTGTATCAGTTTAACTACTATAACTTATCACTTATTCTCAGTTATATATTATATATTTTATAGATTTACATAATAATTAAGGCATCAAAATAAGTTAAAATAGACTCATTCTCTTCGTATTATTTTTCTCCCATGAATCTTGTTGCTGAAAAATCCAATCGTTCTCAAGTTACGGTCTGGGTCGCTTTGCTGCTGCTGTTAATTGGTGCAATGAGTGCATACCAGATTGTTGGCTTGAATCAAGCCCTGCTGCTTCTCATTGGTGGAGCATTAGGGATGACACTCTACCATGCATCCTTTGGCTTCACTTCCAGCTGGCGCGTTTTTATCAAGGAGCGTCGAGGTCGTGGTTTGCGTGCGCAAATGATCATGCTGGCACTGGCTGTATTACTATTTTTTCCTGCTTTAGGAGCTGGCCAGCTTTTTGGTCAGCCGGTAACCGGTTTTGTGTCTCCACTTTCCACTTCGGTTGTGATTGGTGCTTTTATTTTTGGTATAGGCATGCAATTAGGGGGTGGTTGCGCATCTGGAACGCTTTATACGGTCGGTGGCGGTAGTGCCCGCATGGTGGTTACCCTGATATTTTTCTGTCTGGGTTCCCTGTTGGCAACCTTGCATCTGGACTGGTGGTTTAACCTGCCGCACTTGGCGCCTGTCTCTGTTGTTAAAAGTTTGGGGGTAATGCCTGCTTTACTTTTGAACTTTGCTCTCTTTGCAGTCATCGCGCTGGCAACTGTTTATTTTGAGAAAAAGCGCCATGGTGCATTAGAAATCGGCTCTCCCCCATCAGAGTTTGGCTGGAAACGCTTTTTACGTGGTCCCTGGCCACTGGTTTGGGGCGGGATTTTATTGACCTTACTGAACTTTGCCACATTGGCCTTGGCTGGCAGGCCTTGGGGAGTAACCTCGGCTTTAGCTGTATGGGCTGCCAAAGCAGCTAGTCTGGGTGGTATAGATGTCGCCTCATGGGCATATTGGCAACAACCTGCCAATGCTAAAGCCCTTACTGAACCACTCTGGTTTGATGTAACCTCCATGATGAACTTCGGTATCATGCTGGGTGCATTGCTGGCTGCGAGTCTGGCCGGTAAGTTTGCTCCTAACTTCAACATACCGCGTCGTTCACTGCTGGCTGCAGTTCTGGGCGGTATCTTGCTGGGCTATGGTGCCCGCTTGGCATATGGCTGCAACATTGGTGCCTATTTCAGTGGGATTGCTTCAGGTAGTTTACATGGATGGTTATGGCTGATCTTTGCCTTCTTAGGTAATACTATTGGTGTAAAACTACGTCCTGTCTTCTTTCCAGAGGAAGCACCCCAACCAGAAAAATTGACTAGCTGCTAAATAAAAAACCCATCGATATGATGGGTTTTTTATTTACGGCTCGAGAGCACCTTTTAGGTTACAGCCATAATTCATGGTCTCTTGCACTTGTCGATAGCTGGTATAACGATTAATAATAAACTGATAGAAATTTTCGGGTTGAGCAAAAATTTCTTTCAGATTTTCATGAGCAGGTAGATGTTCAAGTTTAAGATGTTCAACCAGATTGAGATTCTGGTGTCCAATTTGAAACATCTTCACGAAATAGCTGTTCATCATGTTGCAATAACCATTTTTTGCATTCTTCAACGCAAACCGGCTCACCAGATGCTCGTTTAATGTATGCAAATTATGAACATCTAGCTCAGCCTTGGGATCAGAAAACGCATCAGGATATTGAGATTTGAAAGTTAAGAATTGTTGCTGTAATTCCTGGTTAAGATGATCTATTTTGGTTTGCAGTTCTACTGCACTATTTACCCGATAATCAGCTGGCGTACTATGGAAATCATCAGGCCGTTTTTCTGCGCATGCTCCCAGCAAAACAAGAGATAAAGAAATTAAAACAACATGGAAGAATTTCATCATTAACTCTAAGCTTAATACTGTGCGTTACTTTATTCGATTATGAAATTTTTCTCATCTCTTTTGCAAAAATGAGTCTTCGGACAATATTTTCTCATTCATATAACGCCAATAACGTTTAGGGACATACTGTATATGCAGTTTTATATTACGTCGAGCTTCAATATTAATAGCACAAAAATAGTCTTTCCAGAGCTGGTCATAAAGCAATTCATCATCATCCAGTTCCACTGTAAATTTCTGACTAAACCCAGTATGTAATGTCTGGTCCACTTGTTCTACCTGCATATGCACCTGATGGACCTGTTTTAAATCATAGTAAATTCCATAATTCCTTTTCTCATCATAAATCAGCCAAGACTGGTCCTGATAACGGTCCTTAAAATGCCGTTCAATAAGAGGCAATACATTAAAGTCTGGCCGTACCAGCGCAATGAAAAGACCATTCTTGGCTTTTTTGAAACGGACAAAAGCTTCCATGCGGTGCTTCTCACGCCCTACCTGCTTGGTCCATTGGGAAAGACCCAATACCGCAGCATGACCATAGTTGTAGTCTACGGGTAAAGCAGACTGAAATACATATATACAAAATTCAAAGAGCTGCTGAAATGCCTGTTCCTGTTCAGATAAAAAAGTGTAATAAAAATTTTTCAGGCTCGTATATTCAACTTTAATTTTTAAAGCATTCCATACACGTTGTGCATGTTCATCATTTGCACTTACATGAATCACCTCATCAAACAGTCCCGACTGGAAGCGCCCTTTTATACTAATTTTTACTGAAAACTCTTTAAATTGAAAAGCCCGGAAAACACAGCTTAGCAGTCCGGTCATACTGCCATCAAAAACATACTGGGCCACTTAAAAGCCTAGTCCTAATTGTGGAGAGAGCTGTGCATTGTATTTGGACTGGCCGGCCAGCAGAATCTGCTGCCTGATCTGGCTCGGCAACATTTCTTTGATAAATTTGGGTGTATCTGCACAGCGAATAAAGTGCTGGGCCCGATTATAAGCAATCCCCATGCGTTTAAGCTGATCAATATGAATACTGCCAAAGCGCCGCGCCTGGATGACCTTTCTTGCAGAACGTACGCCAATACCCGGCACGCGCAAGATCATTCTATATTCAGCCGTATTAATATCTACCGGAAACTGTTCAGGATGACGTAGTGCCCAAGCCAATTTTGGGTCTACATCCAGTTCAAGGTTCGGATGTTCGTCATCAACCAGTTCATGAGCATCGAACTCATAAAAGCGCATGAGCCAGTCAGTCTGGTATAACCGGTTTTCACGTAATAATGGTGGTGCTGATCCAATGGCAGGTAAAGCCTGATCTTCAGAGTTAATTGGAATATAACCAGAATAATAGACACGCTTCAGTTTAAACTCTTTATAATGGCGGTCTGCCATTAAAATCACGTCCTGATCAGTTTCATGATGCGCCCCGACAACCATTTGTGTGGTTTGACCTGCCGGAACAAATTTGGGTACTGTTTTAATAATTTTACGCTCATCCTTAAACTGGATAAGCCGGTCACGGACAATTCCCAGATCTTTCTGCACCTCACTGTGACTTTTCTCAGGTGCAAACTTTTGTAGTCCATCTGCTGTTGGCATTTCCAGATTAATACTCATCCGGTCAGCATATAGTCCAGCTTCTGTAATCAGTTCAGGTGAAGCTCCTGGAATAGTCTTTAAGTGTATATATCCATTAAAATTTTCTTCTAACCGAAGCTTTTTAACCACCTGCAACATGCGTTCCATAGTATGGTCAGCCGATTTAAAAATCCCTGAACTTAGAAACAGGCCTTCAATATAGTTACGACGATAAAAATTAATAGTAAGATCTACGACTTCCTGCACAGTAAAGGCAGCACGTTTCACATCATTTGAACGCCTTGAAACACAGTAAGCACAGTCGTAAATACAGATATTTGAAAATAAGACTTTAAGCAGAGAGACACAACGACCGTCTTCAGTATAGCTATGACAGATCCCGGAACCGGTATTTCCGAGTCCTTTATCCTTATTTTTTCGATTACTGCCACTTGATGAGCAGGATACATCATATTTGGCGGCATCAGCCAGAATTTGCAGTTTCTCGCGAATACGTTCAGACATAGACCCAATCATCCATGTAGAGAGATAATCATTAATTATACTAGTCTGTTGCGACTGCAAAGCCTGCATTTATTTCTTTGCGACAGGGCATGTCGTTAAGTTAATTTAATTTAACTTAGGCTATTTTAGTTTGAATATAATCTGGTAGTGATAGAGAAACTCAAGTTTATGGCCTGCTCTGCCTTCATATAAAAAAGGCATTAGGAAATTAGCCATGCCTGAAATTACGTTATTTATTAACAAAATATTGGATATTGGTTGCATCTCTCGAGCGTTTGACGTAAATCTTAAAATAAAATTTAGGTAATAAGAATATGAATCTGATCGAAAGACTTAGCTTGAAACACTCTATTTTCTTGGCGCCTATGGCAGGTGTAAGTACACCCGAGCTGGCGGCTGAAGTCTCTAATGCCGGAGCTTTGGGCTCATTAGGCCTAGGAGCCAATACAGTTGAGCAGGCACGTGAACAGATTTTAAAAACACAACAGCTAACCCGACAGCCCTTTCAGCTTAATTTTTTTTGTCATCGCTCTAAAATACTGGATCAGGATACTGCACAAGAATGGATTGAATATCTAGAACCGCACTTTAGAAAATTTGATGCCTCTGCGCCTAACGAGTTAAAAAATATCTATCCAAGCTTTAAGGACTCAGATGATTATCTTAATCTTGTTTTAGAGACTTGCCCAGCAGCCGTCAGTTTTCATTTTGGTATTCCACACCCACATCAAATTGAAGCACTTAAAAAAGCAAAGATTTTAACTATGGTTTCTGCAACCAATCTGGCGGAAGCAAAAGCAATTGCAGAAGCAGGGATTGATGTCATTATTGCTCAAGGGGTAGAGGCCGGTGGACATCGTGGCTGCTTTAACCCGCATCGTGACAGCGCCATTAAAACGACTGACTTGGTACGCTTAATTTTACAATATCTTGATTTACCAGTCGTAGCAGCGGGCGGAATCATGAACGGCCGCCAGGCACAGCAATGTCTTGCACTTGGTGCTCAAGCTGTACAGTTAGGAACTGCCTTCGTGCAATGTCCAAGCTCAAATGCCAATGCAGCCTATCGCGAAGCTTTATTTAACCGGCCTCTTACTCAAATTACCTCAACTATTTCAGGACGCCCGGCACGCGGCCTGATTAATGCATGGCATACCGAAGTTGATCTGGTTCAGCGGCCAAGTCTACCCGCCTATCCATATGTTTATGATATTGCAAAACAACTGCATCAAATTGCATCCAAACAGGGTCATTATGAGTATGGGGCATTCTGGGCCGGCAGTAATGTTGCCCAGATTCGACAGCTAAATGCTGTTGACCTGATTAACCTGCTAAATCTTGAAATTAATCAGGCCACTCATTTAAATTCAGATTAACAGTTTTTAACCGGAGGCTAGAGCAATACAATATTCATGCCTAGCCTCTTTTTGGCTTAAGGATCAAGCAGGTTAACAGTTTCTTGCTGTACATCACTCATTAAACGTCCTTGGGCCAATAACTGGTTAAAATAAGCTTCTACTACTTTTGCCTGCTCTAACGTACTTTCTACTTGATACATTTTCTGACGAAACTCATTGCTGGCATATAAGCCCTTGGTATACCAAGCTATATGTTTACGGGCGATACGGCAGCCAGAATACTCCCCATAAAATTCATAGAGCTCACTTAAATGCCCAAGTAATACATGTTTTACCTCTTCAATATCAGGGGCTTTTAGGTATTCTCCAGTATTTAAATAATGGGCAATTTCTCGAAATATCCATGGACGCCCCTGTGCTGCACGCCCAATCATGATCGCATCGGCGCCTGTATGTTCCAATACAAATTTGGCTTTTTCAGGACTATCGATATCGCCATTAGCAATTACTGGGATATGAATAATTTTTTTAACTTCACGAATCAAATCATAACGTGCATGATTTAAATACATGTCTTCACGAGTCCGACCGTGTAAAGCCAGTGCCGCAACACCAGCCTCTTCTGCCCGCTTCGCCACACGCAGAATATTTTCTTGACCATTTAAATACCCCAAACGAGTTTTAAGGGTAACTGGCACATCAACTGCGGCAACTACGGTATCTAAAATACGCGCAACCAGTTCTTCATCCTGTAATAAAGCAGAGCCTGCAAGTTTATTACAAACTTTTTTTGCCGGACATCCCATATTAATATCAATAATCTGAGCACCATTAGCAATCTGATAACGTGCTGCTTCAGCCAGTTGTTCTGGATCAGATCCTGCTATCTGGGCAGAAATTGGAGCTAATTCACCATCAAAATTAGCCCGATATAAACTCTTTTTACTCATCCTCAGTGTCTTATCAGCTGTCATCATTTCGCTAACAGCATGGCCTGCACCAAAGTATTTACATAAGGTTCTAAATGGTCGATCTGTCACCCCTGCCATTGGCGCGACCCAAATTTTTTGCTCGATTGGCCGATCAAATAGCTCTCTGATTACGGTATTTTGACTCAAATTTCCAACCTCACTTTCAACTTGTTTACTAAGCTATTCATCTTTAGATCTATTTTAAAACCTGACACTACTTAATACCCTGCTTAGCTCTCCCAACTTATACCTTGAACAAGATAGGCTTAATAAATTACAGTACAGGAGAGAAAAAGTGGTCAGAGATATTTTAAGCTAAAGCCCAGATTAGAGCAGATCAAATAGCGGACCAACTAGTTTAATTATTTACAGAAAGAATATCTATTTTTAATTTATTGAGTTTTTAAAATTCAACTATCGCATTTATCTTGAAGAATATCGGTATATAATCAAAAGCTTAACTAATATCTTTTATAAAAGTCTACCTGAGCTAGAATATAGGTTAACTTAACTTGAGTTTCAGATAAATTAAATAAATTCAGTACATTAGAAATGATAAACCCTGCTCAATCACCTGTATTGGCAGGGCTACAGCTATAAATTGATCTATCTTAGACGACCTCTTCAGGATAATATTTTAGTTTCTTAGATCAGTTAATTCAAAATCTTTAATGATCATCATCTCAATACTTTCTATCAGGGCTTTTTCCCATTTACTCTCATTCCAAAATAGTAAGTTTCCATTCTCTTCTTTATAAAATACTTGTTCTTCATAATTTAGATGATGAATGACTTGGGTTCCATTTGGTATATTTTTCATATAGTTATCCTCATCTATTATTTATATTTAGCTTAGCATAAGTGGCTGTTTTGCTTTAACTTAAATAATAAAAATATGTATCAAAATACAAATTAAACTTCATCATAATGAATAAATTTTTATTGGAACTATTAAGTGATTAAAAACTATAGACTTATTATAAATAGTTAAAAAATTATTTATTATTTTTTAATATATTAAAAATATATAAAATGTCATAAGGTTGAGTTCTAAAATAGAATTTTTTTATTAATTTATCTAATTTTAATATCTTTTAACTTGGTTAACTAACCCATATCTAAAAATAAAAAGAACAAATATTAACCAAGAACATACAAAATAAGATAGAATATTTCACTGTTGATATAGATTTCATGCACCATGTCACATATTAGCTTTATTCATGCCCTTAACCTTAACTTAAGAAAACTAATCCTTATTCTTACCATATTTGCTGTTTCTTCTTTATTTATTATCTCCTTACTCATTGGTCACTATATTGCTAAAAAAGAATTAATAAATGATTCACTTGCCTTGAACTATGAATATGCTTTTAAGATCGCGAATAGTACTGACAACTATTTTAGAAATCTTTTATCTGAGCTCAAGCATAGTACTTTAGCCGTTAGTCATTCTTTTGATAATAATAAATTACGGCAATATGAAGTCGATCGCCTGAAGAATCAAGCTCATTATTTTAATGCGGTAATCATTGGTGACCGTCGAGGAAATATTCTTAATTTTAGTCCGGCCAGTTTTGATAGCGGTCAACTGACAAATCAGGATCTTCTAAACTTCAAGCATCTAGCACAGAGTAAACAACCCTATATTTCTCAACCTTATTATTCTATCAGGCACAATTTAATTATTTTTATAGCTCAACCAATCTTCAACAAGCAAAATATTTATCAGGGCTATATGGGGGTTGTTATCAATTTAAATGAAAAAAATATTATCAGTGACCTTCTTGCCAGCGAATACGGTTATAAAAAAAATTATATGTATGTGATCGATCAAAGCAGACAGATTATCTTTCATCCCGATTCCGCGAGAATAGGTAGCATTATGACTAACAATACTGCCCTCTCTTATATGAACCAGATCAATAGAGGGCGAGTAGAGCTCATTAACAGTCGAGGAATAGAAAATTTAGCAGGTTTCGCTCGTATTTCTACTACTAACTGGATTGTGGTTTCTCAACAGCCAACCAGAGAGTTACTTAAACAGGCAAATTCAGTAATTTATAAAGTATCAGTTGTTATCCTATTATTTTATCTATTGATCTTTTTGGTGATCTGGAAACTTTCACTATTCATTTCTTCCCCCTTGAATCACTTGGCTAAAATGGCGAGTCGTCTTAACCAGCCAGAAATAGAACAGAAAATTCAAGCGATTAGCCCTTGGTATTATGAAGTACAGAAATTCAAACTATCTTTACTTTTAAGTGCACAAAATTTTAGTAAGAAAATTTCAGAAATGAATCATCATGTTAATTCTGATCCTCTCACTGGCTTGTACAATCGCAGGGGTATCGATATCTTTATTAAAGAAATGGTAGATAACCATACACCTTTTTCTATTATCCTGATTGATGTCGACTATTTTAAAAAAATTAATGATACTTATGGCCATATTCAAGGTGATATAGTTTTAAAACAAATTGCCGGTCATTTAAGAACCAATTTTCGTAAAGATGATATTTGCTGTCGTTGTGGAGGAGAAGAGTTTGCTGTACTCATGCCTACTATTGATAAAAAAGCAGTCTATAACAGTGCTGAACGTTTAAGAAAAAAAATAGAATCGAATATTACCAACCTGTCTGGCCCGGTAACTATTTCTATTGGTATCGCATACTGGCCAGAGAGCTCCAAAAGCACTGAAGAAGTTTTCAAAATTGCTGATCACTATCTTTATCAAGCTAAACGTGAAGGTCGTAACTGTGTTCGTGGTCCATAAAGTATAGTTTATATAAACCGGCATATAACGGGCTATTCTAGTTATTTAAACGATGCTTGCTCTTCTCTGTTTAAATTTAGGCTTGCATATGAATACATTAAAATAAAAAAGAGCTTCTTAAAGAAGCTCTTTTTAAAAGACCAGATTATGATTGATGTGTAATCTGAACAGTCTTGATTCGGTTACCTTCCAGTTCTGTCACTTCAAAATGTACACCCCGGAAATCTAGTTGAGTACCGATTGTGATCTTATCCTGAATTTTATCTAAAATCAGACCAGCTACACTCACATAGTCTGCATCATCTTCTACCAAGTCTAGCATGCCAAGCTCCAGTTCTAGTTGATACAAATCCAGACTTCCAGCAGCTTTCCAAGTGCTTTCATCAATCTTTACCAGGTCAAGCTGTTCATCGGCATCTGGAAACTCACCTGCAATTGCCTCAAATACATCTAGTGGTGAAATAAGTCCCTGGATATTACCAAACTCATCATTGACCAATACTAGCGAGCCTTTGGAAGTACGCAAAGTATTAATCGCATCAATCACTTTCATTTTTTCAAAAATGTAGATTGGACGTTGCTGTTTTAACAGGGCTTTTAGCTGGACTTCATCTTCAAGTACATCTAGCAGTTCCTTGGCACGTATCACGCTGATTACTTTATCAAGGCTACCACGGCATACAGGAAACAGGCTATGAGGAACAGATAATACCTGTTCACGAATCTGTTCAGGTGAATCCTCAAGGTTTACCCAGGAAATCTGGTTACGGGGAGTCATAATTGAGGCTACTGAGCGTTCGGCAAGTGTCAATACTCCACCAATCATATAGCGCTCTTCATCTACAAATGCATCTTGCGCTTCTGTAGATTGTGCATCAGCCACAGTTTCTACACGTCCACCCATCAGTTTTAAAATCGAGTTCGCTGTACGATGACGCAGAGGAATTTTTGCCTCATGCTTTGCTGCATTTCGCGAAGTAAACTGATTAAATATCTCAATAAGAATTGCAACACCTATACCTGAATAAATATAGCCTTTAGGAATATGGAAACCAAATCCTTCAGCAATCAGGCTAATACCAATCAAGAGCAGGAAGCTTAAACACAGGATAATAACGGTCGGATGACGGTTTACAAATTCAGTTAATGGTTTGGAAGCCAGCAACATTACTACCATAGCGACAATCATGGCGGCCATCATGACATAAATATTGTCAACCATTCCAATTGCAGTAATCACCGAATCTAAAGAGAATACAGCGTCGAGTATAACAATCTGGGCTACAACCGCAGTAAAACTTGCATAAGCTACATTTGTAGTAACTTTAACTTCAGTTTTACCTTCCATCCGTTCATGTAATTCACTGACTGCTTTATAAAGCAGGAACAGACCACCGAATAAAAGAATCAGATCCCGACCGGAGAAAGTCCAGTCAAAGACAGTAATAAGCGGTTGAGTCAAAGTGACTAACCAAGAGATAGCAAATAATAAGCCCAAACGCATTACTAGGGCTAAAGAAAGACCTATTACACGGGCTTTGTCCCGTTTTTCAGGAGGGAGCTTGTCAGCCAAAATGGCAATAAAAACCAGGTTATCAATACCTAGAACAATTTCTAAAACAATCAGGGTAAGTAAACCCACCCATATGCCCGGATCTAATAAAAATTCCATTAGTTTAGACCTCCGGATAAATGAGGCTGATTAAAAATAATTTTTGATCGACACGGCGATGGATCCATATAAGTGAACCTTTTCAACTAAAGATAAAATTATTATGCACACTTTTAGTAAATTGTAATTACTTTTTTATAATGAGATGAAAGGTTTTATGTATAACTGCTATAGCCTTTATGAATTATTAGATTCATTTATAATTAAACAGAGAGTAATTTTTTATTATTTAGAAAATATAAATATTATATAATTTGAACAGGTTTAATATAGTTATAATAAAACTGTTTTTGAAAGCAGGGCTTTAAAGTTCACAGCTTATATCTTATAAAGCCCTGTATTGTCTAATCTGAAGAGGCGGATGATTTGTGCTCTTGTTCATATTGATAGTCTAAAGCAGCTTTTTGGGCTTCGGCTGCAGCAATGGCTTCTGGTGCAGGTCGATCCGCGGTAGAAGCAGCAATAACAGAAGACGTAAATGACGTACCAGTTAAAGAAAGTATAAGAACTGCGTAAATATTCTTCATTTTGATTCCTCTACTTTTTAAATCGCTTTATAAGTCATTTAATACCCCCTATTAAGCTGGGTCTGTAAGAGGATGGTCGAGAAATGTAAGGGCTTAGCCCCTATAATTACTTAGGCAACCTGAATAATCATTTGATTAAATAAAAGTGACACTTAAAGACTGAATGTATATTTTTATAATAAAAAATGTAGAGTCATAACATATTATTAGGCTAGTTAGTTCAGTTTAAGTATCCCTATATTTCTTTAAGAGCAAGAGAAAATATCCTCATCGATATTTTCTCTCTTCTCCCATTTATCTGCTTTTTTCTGGCTGATTAAATTCTTTGAAATCAGCTTTTCGAATCATAGCGTGAATTCCTTTAGTCCGGTCTACTACTTGTGAAACTTCAAAATCAGTAGCAGCACTTAAATAAGCATAAGCAAGTGCTTCATCAATACCATATTCCTGATTTAAGAACCGGATAGCTTCACGGGTGGATTTTTTCATGGCTATATCAAGGTCTTCATCTAATCCTGGTGTAATCCAGAATTGATCATTTTCAGCCAGTACATGTTTAATCTCCTTACCAGGAATTTTGTCCTTTCCAGCTTTTAGCAGTGTAAATTTCAATGTAGCGCGTGCTGAACCTTCAAGTGCCGTTAAAGCGACTTCACCATCGCCCTGAACGAAATGGCTATCACCAGTATAGAAAAGTGCGCCAGGAACCTGGACCGGATAATAAACAGTTGAGCCTTTACCTAACTCGTTAATATCAATATTTCCGCCAAAGAAAGCAGGTGGAATTGAATTTACTGGTTCACTGGTATTAGCAGCCACACCCATAATTCCCATAAATGGTGCAAGAGGGAAACGAATCGACTTGCCCTGTTGTGTTTTTAGTACACCTTCATATTCTCCCTGAGCATTTTTCTCAATAGGTGTAAAAACTGATACATTGCCATAACGTTCCGGGTGTAAGTGGGAAGCACCTTCCTGTACTGTTTTTTTAGGGTATTCTCCTACTAGAGTGCCTTTACCATGACGGTTAGAAATTACCCCATACGGAACTCGTGGTTCAACATTGAGTACTTCTACCTTTAATATATCACCCGGCATTGCCCCCTGTATTTCAATAGGCCCCGTCACAATATGTGGTCCATCTTTACTAAAATCATGTTTTAAAGCAGACTGCGTAATCATCTTTGCTTCATCTAGAATATATTCTGGCTTTACACCCTGGGAACGAAAATATTTTTCTGCATTACGCCCCTGATCTTCGAGCAGGCCTTCATGGGAAACAGTATCAAAAATAACAGTACTATCGGTAGGCACACTTAGAACTGGTCGAGAATCTTTATTAGGCAGATAACCCCATTGAATAGTTTTTAAAGTACTGGGTATATAATATTGATCTTTATACTTTCCCTGCGTTAAAAGTCCCGGCTGATTACTTATCTGTTTAAGAACTTTAAACTCTTCTGCAAAAGTTGAAGTAGAGCCTAGTAAAGCTGACAATATAGCCAGTGATAAAGTAAGCGGTTTATACATCCTATTTCCCTAAATTTAAAAAGTTGAATATTCATCTTTTTAAAAGCAAGGGTCATGCCAACTAGAATTATTAAATCTTATTCATCAATTCTCTGTCGCTTAATAATATGTACAGGGATATAGAATTATTTTTTAAACGGGCTTCTCTAATATACATATATATTCGTACATTTTATTAGCGACATAGTATACTTCATTCGCCTTAGGTGCTTATCCCTGTACTCATCTGTCTTCATTGTCATGAAAAAAAATTTACGCTGCACAACCGCCGTTAAATCCTTAAGTGTTCTTGTTCTGTCACTCAGTCTGATTGCCTGCGGCGAAGGCTCGTGGTGGTCTAAAAATGATGAGCCAGAATTAAAAGAAGAGCAGATTAAACGGCTTATTCCTACTCGTGTACAAAACCGTGGCTCTTGGGCTGGCGACTTATATGAGATTACTGACCAGTTGGGAATACCTAAAACCAAGGAAAATATCTGTACAATTATTGCAGTAGTCGATCAAGAATCTAACTTTGTTGCTGACCCGCAAGTACCGGGTTTGGGTGAAAAAGCTATACGTGAAGTTGATCAGCGTCTTGAAGATAAACTGGGTGTAACACTGGCCGGATATTTTAAGAATATGCTGAAAACCCAACCTTCTCCGGATGATAACTACCTGAGCAGAATGCGCAAGGTTAAAACAGAACGTGAACTGGATGAACTCTACCGTGAAATGTTTAATCATTTTAGTAAACACTATCATGTAAGTGCTCTAACCGGAGCCGCCCGTCTGGTAGGACAAGATGTTTCTGAACGTTTAAATCCGATTACAACCTTGGGTTCAATGCAGGTTCATATCGGTTATGCCAAAGAGCATAAGCGTTCTGGTATGAACATGGCTGAATTGCGTAGCGACCTGTATACCCAAAATGGCGGCCTATATTATGGGATCCATCGTTTGATGATGTACCCTGCTGATTATGACAAGCCGCTCTACCGCTTTGCAGATTATAACTCTGGACGCTATTCAAGCCGTAATGCAGCCTTTCAGAGTATGCTTAATGACTTAACTGAAGCAGAGCTAGACCTAGATGGTGACCTGCTACTTTATAATAAAGACGGTAGCATCCGTTCAAACAAAAGCCAGTCTGAACGTGAGCTGATTGCGGTCTTTGCTGCAAACAATGTTCTGATTACGCCACGCCAAATTCGCTCTGATTTAAAGGAGGAAAAAGAGCAAGACTTTGAAGATACTCAAACTTACCTTGCAGTAAAAAAACTCTACCAGGAAAAAACAGGTAAAGAACCAATTTATGCCATTATGCCAGAAGTAGTCATTTCCGGACCAAAATTAAGCCGTGACTATAATACCAACTGGTTTGCCACACGCGTCAATGGACGATATCAGACATGCATGCAACGCGCCAAACGTATCAAGCTATAAACCTTGCGCTATTTGATTTTGACGGTACATTGTGCCGTAGTGACAGCTTTACTGGCTTTATCTTTTATACGCTCTCTAAACGACATATCATGCGTCAAGGCCTGAAAATTCTCCCTTGGATTCAGGCCTATTATTTCAAGCTATACCCTGCACACCAGATGCGCCCGAAATTGTTTTCGGCCATGTTTAAAGATAGTAATGCCAAAAATATACATTCAATGGCAGAACAGTATGCACACTTGTTAGTACACCAGCTTAATCCTGAATTGTTAAGGCGTCTGAGACAACATCAAGCACAAGGTGACGATGTTGTTATTGTATCGGCTTCAATCGATCTTTATCTTGAACCTTTTTGCAGGCTGCTTGGAGTAGACCTGATTTGCACTGAAACTGAAGTACATCAGGGCAAATTGAGCGGATTTTATAGCAGTCCAGATTGCAGTTGCGAGCAGAAAAAGTTAAGGATACAAGAAAAATATACATTAACCGATTACCAGTCTGTTTATGCGTATGGGAACAGTTATGAAGACCTAGAAATGTTTAGTCTGGCTGATTACTGCTATATGGTTGGAGAAGATGCTGAACTGCCTACATTAGAGCCTATAAAAAAGCTCGCCTGAGCGAGCTTTTTTATTAATACAAGAATCTCAGTAAATCGCCATATGATTGCGATGAATCATTTCTAGAGAGCGTGCTTCACCAAGAACTTGATAAACTTTATTGGAAGATAGACCTTTTACAATTTCCGCAGAGCGCGAACTGAAATTCACTCGGCCTACTGCAATCCGTTTGCCCCGGCTATCTACACACTCCACAACATCACCACGGTTAAAATGGCCTTCCACGGCACGAACACCCACGGGTAACAGACTACGGTGTTTTTCACGAATAGCTTCTATCGCACCATCATCGATTACAAGCCGCCCGGCGGTCTGTAAATGGGCAGCCAGCCACTGTTGATGCGCAGTCATACGATCTTTATCAGTGGCAAATAGAGTCCCCAGCATTTCACCGCTCATCAGACGTGAAAGTACGTTGTCACTTTCACCACTAGCAATCAGGGTAGGACAACCTGATCTTGCAGCCAAACGTGCAGCACGAACTTTAGTGACCATACCGC
Source organism: Acinetobacter sp. UBA6571 (assembly GCF_002434085.1). Taxonomy (NCBI): domain Bacteria; kingdom Pseudomonadati; phylum Pseudomonadota; class Gammaproteobacteria; order Moraxellales; family Moraxellaceae; genus Acinetobacter; species Acinetobacter sp. UBA6571. The sequence continues at coordinate 20,560 of NZ_DJJJ01000066.1, forward strand.
CCCGGCCAAGTACGCCGCCACCGCCTGCCATTTCAAACAGACTATCATCGAGTGCACGCACTGTAGAAAGTAGTTTGGCTTGCGGGTTGGAACGCGGATCTGAGTCGAACATACCTTGCTGGTCTGTCAGAATAATTAACAGGTCAGCATGTACTTGTCCTGCCACCATTGCAGCAAGTGTATCATTATCGCCAAAGCGGATTTCATCCGTCGAGACTGTATCGTTTTCATTAATAACTGGCACCACTTGCCAGTCAATCAGATGCTGTAATGCATCACATGAGTTTAAATAACGTCTGCGGTCTGCCAGATCATCGTGAGTTAAAAGTACCTGTGCAGTTTGAATCCCATGCTTTTCCAATACACTGGACCAGGTTTGGATTAATCCCATCTGGCCAATGGCAGCACATGCCTGAAGACTGGGTAAATCTGTGGGTCGACTGCTCAATTTCATGCGCACCATCCCTTCTGCCACAGCACCGGAAGACACCAATATAATTTCATGTCCGGCTTTATGCAGGTCAGCAATCTGATTAGCCCAATGCGAAATTGCATTAAGATCCAGTCCCTGACCATTTGCTGTGAGTAAAGATGAGCCGATTTTTACAACGATACGTTTACAAGCTTTGAGCTGTCGCTGCCCATCTACCACTTCTATCATCATGTCCTCAGTTCTACTTAACGTACGTAGATTACTTCCACTTCATCATCGTCATCATCGAAGTCCTCATCATCCTCATGATCTGCAAGACGTTGCGCACGACGCATTGCACGATAGGATTCTTTGGCGGCGATGGTTTGCTCACGTGTTTCAGCTTCAAGCTGTTCACGGAATGCCTTAACCTGAGCTGCATATTCAGGGTCTTCAATTTCACGTTCACGTTGCTGCTCAATCTGGTCCATCAGATAATAAACAACATCTTTTGTTCCTTCACTTAGCAGACCTGAAGTCTTAAACACCGGGCCATCCCACTTCAATTCATTCAGAATATGTTCACACCATTCTTCACGGCTATCCTCTGGTAACTGGTCGAGTTTGTTGAGAACCAGAACCACAGGTAACTGTGCCAGTGTTGGTGAGAACTTTTCAAGTTCACGTAAAATTGCTTGGGCATTATGTACCGGGTCTGAACCGTCAATCGGCTGCACATCGACGATGTGTAATAAAATACGGGTACGTGCCAAATGTTTCAGGAAGCGGATACCCAAGCCTGCGCCTTCTGCCGCGCCTTCGATCAGACCAGGAATATCAGCCATTACAAATGAACGGTGACGATCAGCATCAACGACACCCAGGTTTGGCACCATAGTGGTAAATGGATAGTCTGCTACCTTAGGTTTAGCTGCAGAAACAGCACGAATAAAGGTCGACTTACCAGCATTCGGCATCCCCAGCAGTCCTACATCAGCCAGTACTTTAAGCTCCAGACGGATCTCACGGTACTCCCCTTTTACACCAGTTGTGCATTTACGTGGAGCACGGTTGGTTGATGACTTAAAATGAGTATTTCCCAGCCCACCTTCACCACCACCGGCAACCAGTACTCTCTGGCCACTTTCAACTAGATCACCAATAATATCGCCTGATTCTGTATCCACTATAGTCGTTCCTACAGGAACATATAAAACAACGTCTTCACCACCACGTCCGGTACAGTTTGCACCTGCTCCGTTCTTGCCACGTTCAGCACGGAACTTACGGGTATAACGATAGTCGACCAGCGTACTGGTATTGTCATCCGCCTGGATATAAATGCTTCCCCCACGGCCACCGTCACCACCGTCCGGTCCACCAAAAGGTACAAATTTCTCACGGCGAAAACTGGCTACGCCATTGCCACCGTCGCCAGCCTCTACGGTAATGACTGCTTCATCAACAAAGCGCATATGCCAATCCTCTAAAAACTCTTAAAACCGCCTATTCTGCCATATTTTTACTAAATTCTCGAATAGAAAATATAGCAATTGTTTATTATAAGCCGGTATTTGCAAGCTTCATAAATGCTTATAAAGTTTGACGGTTTTTCTATAGGGTTTTTAGAGCTTTAAATCAGCAACTCGCTTAGTTTTAAATAAGCAACCTAAATAATTTAATTCCACTTTTAACTGTTCTATTGATATTGAATATAACTTAACGGCAGTAGCATTTTCATATCCAGATTGGCTTTGGTATTACGCTCAACGTTATACATGGTGGCTTCGAAGTTAGCGATCTTAGGAATATTAATCGGATCATTCAGTTCTAAAGAAGGATTAAGCTGATGCTTTACATGCACATTAATCGGTTGTTGGTTAAACTCGAAATACACCGGGCCATTAAATGCAATCTGGATGGGCAATTCATAAGTCCGGTTCAGTTCAAATGGAACATCAATATTTACCGGTACATCGAGTTTTAAAGGAAATTTTGGAAGTAGTTTGTTTTTATAGATCAAATCTGTAGTCGTTTCGATGGGCATCACTTGATTAATTTTGAGCATGGTCGAATATTTAATTTGTACCGATACAGGAGTGGTCACATTAAATTTTAAATCTGCCAGATATTTGCCATCCAATGGTAAAACCAAGTGGTGATCAAGATCAATTGATGAACTGATTCGCCCTATAGTCTGTGCAGTCAGATATTCTCCTACATGAATACGGGTACCTAGAGAATGGGGTAAAGTAATATCGGTCTGGGTCGAGCTCACCTCTAGAGAAGCCTGCACATTTAAATACAGCCAGAACACTAGCGCAATTAAGCTACTCACTAAAATAAAACTGGCCAGCCAAACTTTTAACGAGAAGTTACTGATATTCATCCTTAACTTCTCCTATTTTAAGGTGGGAGCTTGCGAACTGGCCGGTTCAGCCGTGACCCGCTTAAGTGCTATATGTTCAAGGGGTATTGAAAGCTCTCCCTTACGTATCTTTACCGGCAGAATATTCTTGACATCAACCGAAGCAGAAAGTGGCGCATTAATCGGTACACTGAGTCTACCTTGAATGGGAATACTCGTATTCAATGTTGTATTCAATGGAATATTCAGATTTTCACGAATCACCGTTTTGACTGGAGCCGTAAATTTTAAATGTACTTTCTGGTTTAAAGGCACTTTAATATCAATCGGCACATCAAGATCAATAGGAATATTACCTTTGAGCGGTAACGTTACATCTTTGCCCAGAATTCTGACTTTGACCTTGGTATCAATAGGCAGTTCCTGTTTCACCTTAAGTGTTTCTTTTACCGGTATAACAGTATTGATAGGTACTTCATTATCAAAATATACCCGTGGATTTAAAGTCTGAGATAGTGGAATATCAAGCTGTTCATGAATCGGTATACTGGCATTCACTTTTCCTTTGACATTCACATCTAGGGCCTCATGAATTTTAACGCGTGCTTGTAAGGGTTCCTGTAATTCAATATCAACTGCCTGATTTTGTAAGGGAATGTTGATCTTGAAATGTTTAAATGCCCAAATGGCAATCAGCACCCCGCACAGGGTCGCGAGTAGAATAAAGGCTATTCCACTTAGCATGGTCTTTATTTGCAAAATATCTTCCTTAACAACATATTATTTTTTTACTCATCAATATTGTTATAAATTTCTATGTGTTGTTCAGCAGTTTTTTTGTACAGATATAAAAAACCCGGGTGAACCCAGGTTTTTTTAAAATACTTATGACTTATGCATTAGTTTCAGCAGGAATCTTAGGGTAACTTACGCCACCCATCTGCTCAGCAATACGTAATACCTGACAGCTATAGCCAACTTCATTGTCATACCATACATAAGCAGTCAAACGGTTGCCAGAAGTAATTGTTGCCTGTGCATCAAATACCCCTGCGGTACGTGAACCGATGAAATCGCTCGATACCACTTCAGTAGAGTTGGTATAGCCAATCTGGCCCTGCAAGTTAGAGTTGATTGAAATTTGACGAATAAATTCGTTCACTTCTTCACGATCAACTTCTTGGTCCAGAGTCAGGTTAAGAATTGCCAGTGATACGTTTGGTGTTGGCACACGTACTGAATTACCGGTTAACTTACCTTTAAGCTGAGGCAATGCCTTAGCAACAGCCTTAGCAGCTCCAGTTTCAGTAATTACCATGTTAAGTGTTGCTGCACGGCCACGGCGGTCAGCTTTATGGTAGTTATCAATCAGGTTCTGGTCATTGGTAAATGAGTGTACTGTTTCAACATGACCATTAATAACTTTATATTTTTCATCCAGTACTTTAAGAACCGGAGTAATCGCATTAGTAGTACAACTAGCAGCAGAGATGATTTTGTCTTCATCCAGAATATCTGCCTGATTTACGCCGTACACGACATTTTTCATTTCACCTTTACCAGGTGCAGTTAAAATAACACGTGCAGCACCTGGGCAATTCAGATGCTGAGCCAAGCCCTCTGCATCACGCCATTTGCCTGTATTATCAATAACTAAAGCATTTTCAATACCATATTCAGTATAATCTACTTCAGCCGGGCTAGAAGCGTAGATCACTTTGATATAGTTACCATTGGCAATGATTGCTTCATTTTCTTCATCAATTGAGATGGTGCCCGCAAATGAACCATGGATTGAGTCACGACGCAACAAAGAAGCACGTTTCGCCAGATCACCATCTGCACTTTTACGTACTACAATTGCTTTTAAGCTCAGACCACGGCCCAGACCAGACTGGCTGATAATCAGACGCGCCAGAATACGGCCAATACGGCCAAAGCCATAAAGTACAACATCTTTAGGCTGTGCAGAAGCAGGGTTACCTTCTAGTGACTTGACAGCCTCTTTTACAAAAGAGTCAACATCACCACCCTGTTCCTTATATTCAACAGCCAGTTTACCCAGATCAATCTCAGCAGAACCGATATTGTCGATTTTTACCAATGCCTCAAGGATTGGAAAAGTATGAACAACAGAAAGCTCTACATCCATTACGCGGGTACGACGATGGGCTTTTAAAATCTGGATTACTGAACGGTTAACTAAAGAACGGCCATAAACAGAAGTGACAATATTTTTTTCACGGTATAACTGGCCAATCAGCGCAATCATCCGTTCCGCAATTTCTTCACGGTTTTTCCAGCGACCTTGGTGTTCTGCGTGCAGGGCGATGATAGTGTCTTTGCTCACAAATACGTCCTCTAATTAATAATGTATCTAGGCGTGAATTTCAAAACCCGATAATTGTAATGGAATTATCGGCAAGAATGAAACAAAAGCTGAAAGGGCTGGTCATATTTTCCAATATATTGCTTATAATTTCATAAAATATCGCTAATTTTTTACAAAATTATCTTACAGGCTTATCTGTTCAGAATTCTAGAGATATGAATACTTAAATTGGGTGAATAAAATCACTTAGCAAATCATGTAGTTCTTACTCAAGACTCTAGCTAGTCATCTTTTAAACGGGTCTGGTAAGATTTCAGATTACGTACCAGATCCTGTTTATTTTTTTGCTGTCGGTATAAATGTAAGCTTCCTTCTACTACTAACACCAATACTGCACACCAGATAGGAATATAGGTCAGCCATTCATCGCCTGAGATTGCTTCGCCCAAGGCAACTGAAGCCAAGGCTAGCAGTACAGGTTCCAGATAGCTGAGCAAGCCAAAAATTACCATAGGCAAATAACGGCTTGCCAAAATATAACTGCCCAAGCCTAATGCACTTAACGCTCCCAGACCTGCTATCGCCGGGAATAGGTGGGGATAAGCAAGAAACTGACTGTAACTATGTAGACCAATGCTGCTCGAATAAACTGCAACCGGAAGAATTAATACAATATCCCACCAGAAGCCTCCCAGATGATCTGTATGAATTTTTTTTCGCAAAAAGAAGTAAAAGGGATAGGCTACGGCGACATAGGCTGTTTCCCAAGCTATACCGCCGATTCGCCAGAGTTCATGGCCAACACCTATAGCTGCCAGTGCCACTGCCACTACCTGAAATCTTGACAACTTTTCTTTAAATAAAATACACCCTATCAGCACCATGACCAGTGGTAATAAGAAATAGCCCAATGAAACCTGTAAGCCTCGTCCATTCATTGGACCCCACAGAAAGAGCCATAACTGGGAAGTACATAAAATGGAGCTAACCAATAACATTAGAATAAATTGAGGTTTGGCTTTAAGCCGCTGCCAAATAGCAGAAATATATTTAAAATCACCACTCCAATACATAAAAAATGTCAGAAATGGCAAAGTTGATAGCATACGCCAAGCAAAGGTTTGCTCACTATTAAGAGGAGCAAGAAAGGTTGTAAAAAAATAGAGAACCCCGAAGGTGAGTGATGCTGTAACGGATAGCACAACGCCTTTAAACACTTTCTACTGCCCCTCTATTTTTTAATCTTGCATTATAAAGGAGCAGAAAAGATAAATGGAAAATTCATCTATTTATTTAAAAATCATACTTAAACATGTTTTCTAAGACTCAGAAGATCAAGACAAATCTATTATTTAGTCGTATGTTGAGTATGAATAATATCATCAAGCTTATAACCCAATGAAGAAGCGTAATTCAGGTATTCATTTACCACGTCCTGTTTAACCTGTGGTGTACGTGACAGTACCCAAAGGTACTTTCGAGAAGGTTCCCCTACCAGTACTGTCTGGTAATTGTCATCAAGCTTCAAGATCCAATAATCGCCTCGGCCTAAGGGTAACCAACGAATTGCCTCTGGCAGGAAACTGACTTCAAGTTTACTGTTAAATGGAGGGTTAATCACATATGCTTCACCTAGTGAACGCATCATTTTACCTTCCTGGGTATAGCAGCGATTATCTACTGTTATGTTGCCATTTTCATTTAAAGTATAGGTAGCTGTAACATCACGCGCACATTTTCGCTGAAAGTACATAGGTTTTCGGGCTACTTCGTACCATACACCCAGATACTTATCCAGTTCAACTCGCTCAACCACAGGCATGGTTTTACTTTGCGCATACGCCATTGTCCCGACAGCAAGACCAGTTAGCAATGCTCCCCCTACTGCAATCTTTGTTAATTGCCAACCTGCTTTTGATATATTTTTAGTCATAGCACATGAAACCTCGTAGAAATGAAAGAGTTATTTCACAGAATAATCTAACTTAACTTGTTCTTTTTGCACTCTTTGTAGTGTTATGTTATGAATTTGCTGCGAAAAACTTTCAGCCTGCCACTATTGTAACATTTGGGCTTTTAGCCGCAGAATTTCATCACGAAGACGGGCTGCCTGTTCAAACTGTAACTCTTTAGAAGCTTTAAGCATTTCTTTTTCCAGCTTCGCCATATGCTTACTTAGAAGTTTTGGATCAGCTAAAATATGCCGTTCATCGGCTGTCAGAGAAAGTGCCTGCGCGGTGATTTTCTCATCAATCTCGTCCTCAGCTAATACTTCTCCAGTATCAATTTCTTTAATGACCTGACGCACTGCACTACGCGGAATAATTCCATGCAATTCATTAAATTCAATCTGTTTGTTGCGGCGACGCTCTGTTTCATCAATTGCTTTTTGCATAGAGTCCGTAATGCGGTCAGCATATAAGATTGCCTTGCCCTTAATATTACGTGCGGCGCGACCAATGGTCTGAATGAGTGAACGCTCGGAACGCAAAAAACCTTCCTTATCTGCATCCAGAATCGCGACAAGGGATACTTCTGGCATATCTAGGCCTTCTCGTAACAGGTTAATGCCGACCAATACATCAAACACCCCGGTACGAAGTTCATGAATAATTTTTACTCGCTCCACAGTATCGATATCTGAATGAAGATAGGCTACTTTTACCCCGTATTCTTTCAAATAAGCAGTTAAATCTTCAGCCATACGCTTAGTAAGAGTGGTCACCAGTACACGCTCATTTAAATTTTTACGTATGTTGATTTCTGATAGCACATCATCGACCTGAGTTAATACTGGACGTATTTCAATTTCCGGATCAATCAGTCCGGTTGGCCGTACTACCTGCTCTACTACCTGTTCTGACTTTTCCAGTTCATAACGGGCAGGTGTAGCACTTACAAAGACCGTAGTAGGTATAATCCGCTCCCATTCCTCAAATTTCATGGGCCGGTTATCCAGCGCACTAGGCAAACGGAAGCCATAATTTACGAGGTTCTCTTTACGGGAACGGTCTCCTTTATACATGGCTCCAATTTGCGGTACAGTAACATGTGATTCATCAATAATCAGCAGAGCATCATCAGGTACATAGTCAAACAGAGTCGGAGGTGCATCACCCGGACGACGTCCAGATAAATGGCGTGAATAGTTTTCGATACCGTTGGTATAACCCAGCTGTTGCATCATTTCCAGATCATACCGGGTACGTTGTTCGATACGCTGGGCTTCAAGCAGTTTATCGTGTTCGCGAAAGAATTTAAGCTGGTCTTTTAGCTCGTCACGAATAGTATCAATTGCACGAACCAGATTATCTTTTGGTGTCACATAATGACTTTTCGGGTAAATTGTTACACGGGGTACCTTGCGCAGCATTTTGCCAGTTAAAGGGTCAAACCAGCGTATTGAATCTACTTCGTCATCAAACAGTTCAATACGGATCGCATTCTGTTCTGACTCTGCCGGAAAAATATCCATAATTTCACCGCGGATCCGATAGGTACCACGCACAAACTCAAGCTCGTTACGGGTATATTGCATCTCTACAAGACGGCGGATAATATCGTCACGGCCAACACGGTCTCCCTGAACAATATGCAGTAGCATTTTCATATAGGCTTCAGGATCACCCAAGCCATAAATAGCAGAGACCGAAGCGACAATAATAGCATCACGACGTTCTAGTAAAGAACGGGTAGCAGACAACCGCATCTGGTCAATGTGGTCATTAATTGCCGCATCTTTTTCAATAAAGGTATCAGAGGACGGAACATAAGCTTCTGGTTGATAATAGTCATAATAACTGACGAAGTATTCAACGGCATTATTGGGGAAAAAAGCTTTAAATTCGCCATAGAGCTGGGCAGCTAAAGTCTTATTATGTGCCATTACAATGGTGGGCCGCTGGGTTTGTGCAATGACATTCGCCATAGTATAGGTCTTACCTGAACCCGTCACCCCAAGTAACAGTTGACTTTTATACCCTTGCTGGATGCCTTTAACCAGTTTCTCAATAGCCTGTGGCTGGTCTCCGGCAGGCGCATACTGTGTAACCAATTCAAAAGGACGGCTCTCGCTCACTGATACTCTTCTCTGCTCATGATTGACCTGTATATTTTAACAGAATTCGGGCACTAACTCTTTTATGTTTAAGCGTTTCCTGATAGCTTTTTGCTATGTTTTGGTTACACTTCAAAGCGCTCAAGATTTCACTTGACCCTATGCATTTTCAGCGGCAACATGACAACACACTTCTCTAAAAAGTCTGGTTAATATGGTCTACCAATATCACGATGAAAGTATTATCAAAGCTTTGCCTGAAGATACTGTATTTGTATTTGGCAGTAATCTGGCAGGCGAACACAGTGATGGCGCTGCCCGGGTAGCCCACCAGTATTTTGGAGCAGTAAAAGGTGTGGGTCGAGGTTGGGCGGGGCAAAGTTATGCTATCCCCACTTTAAACGAGCATATTCAGCAAATGCCACTTAGCCAGATTGAGCATTATGTAGAGGATTTCAAGGTTTATACCCGTAACCACCCTAAAATGAAATATTTTATTACCGCCTTGGGTTGTGGTATTGCAGGCTACAAAGTTTCAGATATTGCTCCATTTTTTAAAGGTATTTCAAAAAATGTGATACTTCCTGAATCTTTTAAGCCTTATGTAGAACGAAATGCTTTAAAACAGTTTCCGACCCTGACCCAAGATATGGTAAGACAATTTATTAATGATGAGGTCATTTTCTATTTTAATCATGGTAGTGACTCGTTTGAGGCGGCTTTAGACAAAACCCGGTTGAAAAAAGCTGAAAAAGCCGTTGCCCTGATTGTACTTAATGAAGATATGTATCCTCGTGACCGCTATGGACGTGGCCGCGAACATGAAATCAGTGATATTTTATCTAAATTCAATGGTAAAATTTATGATTTCCCGGAAAATACTGAAGGAGCCTTGGTATTTACTGGTGTCATCATCGCATTGATGGAACTTTATGATTTTAATGAACAGGATTTTATTCGCCTTTGGGAAGGAGAAATTGAAATTGAGCATCCGGTCAATCGGCTTGCCAAAGCTTAAAATTTAATTTTATTATATATTTATAAATTACTGGGCTGAAACTAGAAATATTAAAAGTAAAATATGACAGATTTTTAGATTATTAACTTATTCAGCTCAGTAATTACAGCTTCAGAAATATCTGTTATCCAGATAACCACTTATTTTCATCGGCTTATTTGTTCTAAAAAAATCTGTTTACCCCTATACTCTCGCCAGTCACCTAAAATGTGGATATAAGCATGGAACTGTTTGATTCTTCAATATTTGATCTGTCTCCAATTCCCATGTGGCTTGAAGATTATAGTGAAATCAAAAAACAGTTCGATGTCTGGCGTTCAGAGGGTATAAATGATCTGGCCGCATTTCTCAAAGAAGATGTAGAACGGGTACGCAGCTGTGCTCATAAAATCAAGGTCATTCGGGTCAATCCCAAAACTTTAGAAGTTTTTGAAGCAGACAGCCAGCAAGATCTGATTAAACATACTGCAAATATTTTTCAGCAGGACATGTATCAAACCCACATTCAGGAACTAGTAGCACTATGGCAGGGAGAAACCGAATTTTTTAGTACTGCTGTAAATTATACCCTAACTGGTAAACGTTTAGATATTCAGTTAAGAGCTATCGTTTTACCTGGTTATGAACATGATCTTTCACGCCTGCTTCTAACCACAGAAGATATTACCCACTACGAAAATGCCCGACGTCAGGAAGAAAAGAACCGTATTCTTGCCGAATCATTATTTATCTATTCACCGACTTCTTTATGGGTAGAAGATTTCAGTCGCATCAAACAGCGTTTTGATCAGCTAAAACAGCTAAATATTCAGGATTTCCATACCTTTTTAGATGTTCATAGTGAGTTCGTTAACCAGTGTATCGATGATATTGTGATTATCGACGTAAATCAGGCAACACTGGACCTGTTTAAAGCGCCAGATAAAGAGAGTTTATTAAAAAATACTGATCAGATTTTTGCTGACGAGATGCAGCAGACCTTCCGTGAACAGCTGATTGAACTCTGGAATGGTAATCTGCATCACCAGCGTGAAGCAGTTAATTATGCGCTTGATGGCAGTGTCCGTCATGTTATTTTGCAATTTACCGTATTTCCCGGTTATGAAGAAGACTGGGGAATGGTGCAGGTCGCTTTAACTGATATCAGCGCACGTAAAAAGGCTGAAAATTATCTGGAATATCTGGGCAGGCATGATGTGCTGACTCAGCTCTGCAACCGGGCCTTCTTTTCTGAGGAAGTCAAACGTCTTGAACGTAGCCGTTTGCGTCCTGTTTCCTGTATTTTTATAGACATGAACAGTTTAAAGGAAATTAATGACACCTTAGGTCATGATATTGGTGATGGGCTATTGCGCAGAGTCGGAAACGTACTTAATCAGGCGATTGAAAACACCCGTTATACTGCATCACGCATTGGAGGTGATGAGTTCGTCATTCTCTTACCTACAGCTACAGAAGCTGAAACACTGACTGCAACGCAAACTATTGAAGAACTGTTCAAGATTGATAACCAGTATTATGCCAGCCAACCTATCAGTATTTCCATGGGATGTGCTACGAGCAGGGAAAATGAAAGCATAGAAGCTTTATTAAAACGTGCTGATCAGCAGATGTATCAGAAAAAACAACATTATTACCAAAACAGCACGCTATAAATTAAACTGTGTGGGGTTATAAAAACAGGCGATCTATCTGCTTTTATAACTAACGCTTACCCATAGAGCGCCGAGTGCCACGTGGCGGAGCCCATGTACGGTCGGCATAGTTTTCAGCTTTAGGGCGAACGTGGTTATGCACAGCAACCTGCTCTGGATGATCGGCTGCCGGCACTGGAAACGGGAGCTTGACCAGTGGCTTTTTGTTTTGGCTCATACACTAACTCAAAATAAAACAATCCATATTGTAACGTGCTTTTCCGTTCAAATCGAACAGACATTCCGGGATTTTTTGTAGCTTCATCATGAGGTGATTCCATCTTTTTCATTTTTTTACTGATATAGTAATTTTTACACGCCCTTTAAGCAGTTTTTACGCTAAGATAATATTGCTTTTTATTTTTAATCCCCATAAGAAGGAATATTGCCGTGGACGTACGTCTCTCTGATCGTGTAAATGCCATCAAACCGTCCCCAACGCTTGCTGTAACCAATAAAGCGGCTGAGTTAAAAGCTGCTGGAAAGAATGTGATTGGTTTGGGCGCAGGTGAACCTGATTTTGATACACCACAACACATCAAAGACGCTGCTATTACAGCGATCAATAATGGTTTTACTAAATATACCGCTGTTGACGGTACGCCAGGCCTAAAAAAAGCAATTATTGCCAAGTTTAAACGTGACAATAATCTGGATTACCAACCAAACCAGATTCTGGTCTCTTGCGGTGGTAAACAGTCATTTTTTAACCTTGCACTCGCACTTTTAAATAAAGGTGATGAAGTAATTATTCCTGCACCTTACTGGGTCAGTTATCCAGATATGGTGATTATTGCTGAAGGTGTACCTGTTATTGTGAAATGCGGTGAAGAGCAGCGTTTCAAAATTACACCTGAACAGCTGGAAGCTGCAATTACTGACAAAACCCGTCTGGTAGTATTAAACAGCCCTTCCAACCCTACAGGCATGATTTATACCAAAGCTGAACTGGAAGCTCTAGCTGAGGTCCTTCGCAAATATCCGGAAGTTTATATTGCATCTGATGATATGTATGAACCGATCCGCTGGGATGATGAATTTTATAATATCGCAACTGTTGCGCCAGATTTATATGACCGCACCATCGTATTAAATGGCGTATCTAAAGCTTATGCAATGACTGGCTGGCGTATTGGTTATGCAGCAGGTCCTGCCAAGTTGATTGGGGCAATGAAAAAGATCCAGTCTCAGTCAACTTCTAACCCGACCTCAATTTCACAGGTGGCTGCAGAAGCTGCACTTAATGGCCCACAAGATGTACTTGAGCCAATGATTGAAGCATTTAAGCGCCGCCATGACCTTGTTGTAAATGGTCTTAATGAAATCAATGGTATTTCTTGTCTGCCTGCAGATGGTGCTTTTTATGCCTATGCCAACATTAAACCTCTTATTCGTGCTAAAGGTCTTAAATCTTGCACAGAATTCTCTGAATGGTTACTGGAAGAAACTGGTGTTGCAGTAGTTCCAGGTGATGCATTTGGTCTGGGAGGTTTTATGCGTATTTCTTATGCTACTGCTGATGAAGTACTGGTAGATGCTCTGGCACGTATTAAAAAAGCAGCAGACTCGATTGAAGGTGTAGATGCAGCTGTTGCTTCTGTTGAGGCTGAAAAAGCTGCCAAATAAATCCTGTAATTAGAAAAGCCTGCTTACATAGCAGGCTTTTTTTAGCTCGGGTTCACTGTCTATTTTAATTCTTCCAATATTTCCTTTTTCAAATAAAATTTTGGTTCTTTTGCATCTGTCCACTGCACACCCCACTCGACGATTGCCATTAAAATAGGTTTTAAGTCCCTACCTTTGGCAGTCAGCACGTACTCAAAACGTTGCTGGCGGTCTATGTAACTTTGTTTTTCCAGTATGCCTTCTTCAACCAAACGTTTTAAACGCTCTGCAAGTACATGCCGGGTAATTCCCAATGATTTTTGAAACTGTTCAAAACGGGACAGTCCTAAAAATGCATCACGAATAATTAATAAAGTCCAGCGGTCACCAATCATGGCAAGTGTTTGTGCTACAGGACAGTTCTGCTGCTGGGTTTCAGACCATTTCATTTCTGTCTAACATATAAAAATTTATTGACTTTAATTTAATCGATCCGCTAAGTTAATAACAAGTTCCTTTTTAGAACTTTATAAATTAATAGTAGAACAGGAAGAAAAATGAAAGATCCCAAACAAATGACTGGTCTTGAACTGCTCACAGCAATGCGTGATGGGGTATTGCCCTCAGCCAGCATTGGCAAAACCATGCCCATGCAGTCTGTAGAAGTCACCCAGGGTACTGTTACCTTCAAGGTGAAAGCAGATGAGCGGCATCTGAACCCGTTAGGTGGTGTACATGGAGGCTTTGCAGCAACTGTTCTGGATTCTGTTACAGGCTGTGCAGTTCACAGTATGCTAGAAGCAGGTGCAGGATATGGAACTATAGATTTAAATATTAAAATGTGCCGTCCAATCCCTAAAAACAAAGAATTACAAGCTACAGGAACCCTCATCAATCTCAGCAAGAACCTTGGTATTGCTGAAGGAAAAATTTTCGATGAAGAAGGAAAACTTTATGCTTTTGCAACAGCCACTTGCATGATTCTCCGTAATTAGCAGCTATTCTTCTCCGGCTTGCTCCAGATTAAAAATCCTGAATCGAGCAAGCCTGTTTTTCAGCAAACTCTAACCTAGCTTTACGCTTTCAAAGTATTAAAATAATGCTCTCTTTAAGCGTTTCATCTCCATAGGCCAGCTATAAAGTTAATTATTATCTTAGGATTTCTAGGTTCTCTCTAAATTGCTGATTTCAGAAATTTACCCGAATTTATATGGTGCTTCTGCGGACGGGTCATTCCCTTATAAATACAGTAAAACTTAAAGGCGCTGTCTAACGGCACTGAGACTACATCTTGCTGTGAAGCGGACCAGACTTTTGCCTGATTCCGACCAGATAAGTTGCTGCCTGCGATTTGATAAATATACTGATCTTTCTTCAGCTGATGAATCTGTTGCGGTGTTGCTGAAAGAGTATCTAAAATTGAGGAATGGGTTTTTTCTATTAACCACTTTTCACTCAACCAGAGTTGTAGCAGATCACCTAAGTAAAGTTGATGTCTACCAGCTGGCCAAAGCTCAATAAAGGCTTCTGTTACCGGTGTAAAATACTGTTCAGCATCTTGAATAATAGAAAGATAATTTTTCTGATATAAAGAAAAATGAGAGAAAATCTGAGAAATAGATAGCGTATTCATTCGCCTTCTCCTGTTTAGCCATTTTAGTGCTGGCAAGTTGGTTTAAATCCACACTGCTTGGTTTTACTCAAGCGCTCTGTTCTGTTATTAATCTAGCAACAGTTGATTCGCACTGTAAAGCTTTTTTCTGTTTTATTTCAATATTTGACTAAATAAAAAGCATATGGGACTCCAGCATCAGAAATATGACAATTTAAGCTTGACCCACTTTAAAATCCCTCTATAATCGCATTCAGATTCTCCCATAGCTCAGTCGGTAGAGCGACGGACTGTTAATCCGCAGGTCCCTGGTTCGAGCCCAGGTGGGAGAGCCAAATATATAAAAGCCCACAGCATTAAAGTGGGCTTTTTATTGTCTGTTTTTTAATAACTACTATTTTTCAAACTAAAAAAATCCTTCATAAAGAAGGATTTCTTATTAGCACTCGGGGTTAAGCTGCAGTTTTAGCCGGAACACCACTGTGGAACCTGAAAAGATCATCTGAACTTAAAATCAGAGCTTTTTCAATTTCCCGTATATGTTCAATGCGTGTCTGGATATCTTCTTCAGCATTTTTAAGTTTTGCTGTCTTGGCCACGTCGAGCGCCAAAGCCAGATAATCCTCGAAGTGTCGAGACTCAGATTTAAGCAAATAGCGATAGTAACGCCCTAACTCTTCATCGACCAGCGGTGCAAGTGCATGAAACCGCTCACAAGAACGTGCTTCTACAAAAGCACCAATAATCAGTACATCAATTAAAGCTTCTGGCTCATAAGTACGAATTTCTTTGCGCAAGCCGGCCGCATAACGTCCAGCACTGACCGCTTTCCATTCTTGACCACGTTTAGCCATAAACTCAAGTACCTGTTCATAATGCAGCATCTCTTCACGAACTAACTGTGCCAGCTTGACTTGCAAGTCAGTAAAAAAGCTGTAACGGAACATCAGGTTCATTGCTGTACCAGCTGCTTTTTTTTCACAGTTGGCATGGTCCTGCATCAGTAGCTCTAAATTATTCAGTGCTTCATCCAGCCAGGCTTTCGGGGTTTCACAACCAAGAAAAGCTTTTACTGGCTGCATCAGTTCATCATAGTTTAAAGTCGACATAATTAACGTGCTGCCTTAATTGCTGCTTTCATTTGCTGTACAGCTTGTGCCAGGCCAATAAAAAGACTATCTGCAATAATCGAATGTCCAATATTTAATTCATGGATCTGTGGAATTGCTGCAATTGGCGTCACGTTGTCAATGTTTAAACCATGTCCTGCATTTACCACTAGGCCTTTACCTGCGGCATATTCAGTTCCCTTAATAATACGTTCAAGCTCTGCCTGTTGTTCTGCTTCATTATGAGCATCTGCATAAGCACCGGTATGAATCTCGATGGTAGGTGCACCACAGGCAATAGCCGCGTCAATCTGTGCCAGATCGGCATCAATAAAGAGAGAAACATCACAACCAACTTGCAATAATGCCTGAGTTGCTGCTTTAACTTTTTCAAAATTAGTCACTACATCCAGACCGCCTTCTGTGGTCAGTTCCTGTCGCTTCTCCGGTACAAAGCAAACATACTGTGGACGGATTTCTTTAGCAAACTCAACCATTTCATCAGTTACGGCGATCTCAAGATTCATATGGGTTTTCAAAGCTGGACGCATACGGCGTACATCACTATCCTGAATATGACGGCGGTCTTCACGTAAATGCAGGGTAATACCCTCTGCACCGGCCTGTTCACAAATCAGTGCCGCATTCACCGGGTCCGGATAAACGGTGCCTCGTGCTTGTCTTAAAGTAGCAACGTGATCTATGTTTACACCAAGCAATGCAGCCATAATAAATTCCTGATTAAGATTGAGAATGAGTATTTTGAATCCATAACTGGCGGCTCTTCAATGGCCGGTCACCCAGTAAAGATGTAATCATCTGGCGATAAAGTCGAGATAATAGCTGTAACTGTGGCTGGGAGAAATCTGCACCTTTTTCATAGTCCAGCATTGTAAGAAGGCTCTGGCCAGCCAAGGTAGCTGAACTGGCTTTTTGTACAGGTATAAAGCCTTCCTGAATCTGAAAATGGTAATGTCGTTCCGGTTCAACTGACTGCTGATGGGCATCTACCGAAAAATCGATAGCATAACCAAGCTCTTCAAGCAAAATATGTTCAAACTGGCGTAAAATTTGTCTTAATAGCAGCCCGGGCTGTGCATTTACTGCCAGTTGCTGTAACTTGACCAATGTCAACTGATACTGCTGATAAGTCTGTGGCATCGGCTCTTCAAGCGGACATAACCGAAGTAATAATTCGTTTAAATAAAAGCCAGAGAAGAATGCATCACCGTAAAAGAAAATAGGCTGATTTACGATTTCAAGTTTACTGAAATTTTTGAGTTCACCTTTACCAGAAGCCTGAAGTGCTAAAGGTTGATACTGTGGCGGGGGAACCTGACGTAAAATTCCATCAATCCGGCCATATTCCTCAGTAAATAAATAGACAAGGTGACTCTTCTCACGATATTTACGGTAATGGATCAGGTAACCATGCAAAGCTTCATTGCGCATAGGGTTGAGCTAGTCCCGATCTGATGCCTGATCTTCATCATCCCCATCAGGGATAACTGCACCCACCACTGCCGCAGTCCCCTTGACTACCCCTTTCGTGGTTTTATAAGCCACCTTTACAGGAACCGTAACAATCTTATGAATACAGCCTTGCAGCATTAGAATGCTTATCAGTATTGCCATTGTCTTGATCACTACGGAACTCCTGCAAAAAGCTTAAGCCTTAGATATCACTATATCCCAGGCTCTTGAGCGCGCGTTCATCATCAGACCAGCCACCTTTCACTTTTACCCACAGTGTCAGCATGATCTTCTGTTCGAACATTTTTTCCATATCAATACGGGCATCCATCCCGATTTTTTTCAGCTTAGCACCTTTTTCACCAATCACGATGGCTTTTTGTCCAGGACGGTCAACAAAAATGGTGGCATCGATATAGGTACAGGCAGCTTTCATCCGGCCAGTCTTCTCATTTAATGCCGGCTCCTCAGTTTTAAAAGATTCAATCTGAACAGTCAGGTCATATGGAAGCTCTTCACCAAGCTGTCGCATAATTTTTTCACGAATTACTTCTGATGCCAGGAATCGCTCTGAACGGTCAGTAATCTGGTCAAATGAGTATAGCGGCGGTTGGAAAGGTAAATACTTGTCAATTGTATCGCGCAGATGTTCCAGATTTGCACCACGCAATGCAGAAACTGGTACAATTTCCACGAAATTCATGAGTTTAGTACGTTCTTGAATCAAAGGAAGTAATGTCCTTTTTTCTTCAATAGTATCAATCTTGTTGATAACCAGAATGACTGGCATTTCAGCATTTTTCAGCTTCTCAAGCACCAGGTCATCATTTTGTGTCCACTTATGGGCATCTACCGCAAACAGAACGAGATTTACATCACGTAGGGCTGAATGTGCTGCACGGTTCATCATCTTATTGATGGCACGCACTTCTTTCTTATGCATTCCCGGAGTATCTACGTAAACGGCCTGTGACTTTTCACGGCTATCAATACCAATAATTTTATGTCGTGTTGTCTGGGGCTTACGGGAAGTAATAGAGAGTTTTTGTCCCAACAGGTGGTTCATCAAAGTTGATTTACCGACATTCGGACGTCCGACAATAGCCACAAACCCACTCTTAAAATCAGCAGGTATAGTCACACCCTGTGAACTAAAGAACTGGTCAATCAGGTTATTGTCCGGTGTGTTTGACTCTTGATCTGTACTGTTTTGATCTGGCTGGATCGACATGCAGTCTATTGCTCCAATAACTTTAATATTTCCGCTGCTGCTGCTTGCTCAGCAAAGCGACGACTTGACCCTTCTCCGATAAATTTAGGCAGGCTGTCGACCGAACACTCCACTTTAAAATGCTGGTTCGGTGCATCCCCTTGAATATCGACCACCTCATAAACAGGGAGAGGTTTTTTACGGGCTTGCAGATATTCCTGTAACCGGGATTTCGGGTCTTTTAACTGGTCGGTTGGCTCAATATTGTTTAAATATGGACCATACCACTTCAGTACGATGTCTTGTAAAATCTTGAGCTCACCACAGTCAATATAAATTGCTCCGATAATGGCTTCTACAGTATCGGCCAGAATCGATTCACGGTGGTGTCCTCCCGATTTTAATTCACCTGTACTTAATATTAAACACTGACTAAGTTTCAAATCGTTTGCAATCTTGCCTAATGCTTCCTGCCTGACCAGAGTAGCACGCATGCGGGTCAGTCGGCCTTCATTTTCAAAAGGATACGCATGATACAAATAGTTGGCAATAATCATGCCTAATAGTGAATCGCCCAAAAACTCCAGACGTTCATAATTATATTTGTGACTAACCGACCGGTGAGTCAGGGCAAGCTGCAACAACTCAGGCTGCTTGAACTGATAGCCGATACGGCTGGGTAAGCGAAAATCACTTACCTTAGAGTGACCTTTGATCAAAACTCTTCTCGAACTTTAGTACTAAATCAATATTAAGCAAGAAAGGTTTTCTCACTTCATAGCGGGTATTTACATGTAAACCCTGATCATTTGAAACTTGGGCAATATCTTTGAACTGCAAGTCATCAATATTGTTCATGTCCAAACGCTGATCCATCTGCTGGGTAAATTTTGCTGGCGTTATATCTGCTGGACTGTCTTTTAATAACTCTTCAATCTGGCTGTTAATCACACGGTTATCCCAATATGCTGGCCATATGGCTACTACAGCCTTTACCACCATTGCAAAGACAATAATCGCAAATAGAATTGTAATATAAGAAGTGCCTTGCTGAGCATTACGCATTGTTATTACCCACCCAAATGGTTAATCAATTTTACCGTTACGTGCAAAGCTTGGTATCTTGAAGCCGGGTTCCTTATGCATCCAGATATAAACTGCTCGACCGGCCAGATTTTCTTCAGGCACAAACCCCCAAAAGCGGCTGTCTGCACTCTGGTCACGGTTATCTCCCATAGCGAAATAATGACCTTCTGGAACTTTGACTTCCCAGTAAAGACCATCTTCACCCGAGTATTTTCCATTTTCAACATAGTTAATAAATGGAGCCTGACGCGCAACATTTACCCCTTCAAGCTCACGCATGGTAAAAGTATGTTTGCCCAAAGTTTCTTTATGATAGATCGAAGCTGGCGTGTCCTGAATATCCTTTTCACGGCTGAACTCAACCGGAACCTTTTTAACTGGCTGTCCATTAATACTCAGCTGTCCATGGTCATATACAATATGATCACCCGGCAAGCCGACTACACGTTTAATATAGCTAATACTTGGTTGCGGCGGATAACGGAATACCACCACATCACCACGTTCAGGTTCACCAATATCAATGAATTTTTTATTTATAATCGGCAGACGCATTCCATACTGATACTTGTTGACCAGAATAAAATCTCCGGTTTCCAAGGTTGGTACCATAGAGTCTGACGGAATATTAAAAGGTTCATAAAAGAAAGAGCGCAGTACAAGCACGATGGCTAGTACTGGCCAGAAGTCATAAGCCCAGGTAATGATAAAATTTTCATTGCCACGGCCCCTCGTTTTGCGTTGCTTGAAAACAAGTTTATCGAGCAGCCACACCAGGAAAAAAATGACAGTGACTGGAACGAGGATCAAGTTAAAATCAAAATCCATGAGCTAGATGACCTCTTATTATTATCTTTCTACTTTTAAGACTGCAAGGAACGCTTCCTGAGGGATTTCAACACTACCCACCTGCTTCATGCGTTTCTTACCTTCTTTCTGCTTAGACAGAAGTTTTTTCTTACGTGACACGTCACCACCATAACATTTCGCCAAGACGTTTTTACGCATGGCTTTTACAGTAGAACGGGCAATAATCTGTGCACCAATAGCTGCCTGAATCGCTACATCAAACATTTGACGCGGAATCAGATCTTTCATTTTTTCGACCAGAGCAATACCACGGTGACGCGCATCATTACGATGGCAGATCATTGCCAGAGCATCAACTTTCTCACCATTAATCAGCACATCTACTTTTACCAGTGAGGAGCTTTCAAAACGGACAAAGTTATAATCTAGTGATGCAAAACCACGTGAACAGGACTTCAAGCGGTCAAAAAAGTCCATGACGACTTCTGCCATTGGAATTTCAAAAGTAATAGAGACCTGATTACCCAAGAATTTCATGTCTTTTTGAACGCCACGACGCTCAATACACAGCGTCATAACATTACCCAGATATTCTTGTGGCACCAAGATATGACATTCTGCAATTGGCTCACGCAAATCTTCAACAGTAGAACCATCAGGCATTTTTGACGGGCTGTCGATATAAATCGTATCACCTGCTTTAGTTAATGCTTCATAAACTACTGTAGGGGCAGAAGTGATCAGGTCCAGATCATATTCGCGTTCCAGCCGTTCCTGAACGATTTCCATATGCAGCATTCCCAAGAAGCCGCAGCGGAAACCGAATCCTAACGCATCAGAACTTTCAGGTTCGAAAAATAGTGCCGAGTCATTAATCTGAAGCTTGTGCAATGCTTCACGGAAAGGCTCAAAATCACTGGCGTCAATCGGAAATAAACCCGCATATACCTGAGGTTTTACCTTTTTGAAGCCCGGCAGCGTACCTACTTCTGGCGTAGAGGCCAGAGTAATGGTATCACCAACAGGAGCGCCAAAAATATCTTTAATACCGGCAATAATAAAACCTACTTCGCCTGCTTCGAGCATTCCGGTTTCAGTATGTTTTGGATTAAAAATACCCACAGAGGTAATAATATGAGTCTGGCCTGTTGACTTCACCAGCATTTTATCGCCTTTGCGCACACGCCCCTGCTTGATGCGAACCAGGGAAACTACACCCAAATAATTATCAAACCATGAGTCAACAATCAGAGCCTGTAAAGGTGCATCACGGTCACCCTCTGGCACCGGAATAACCTCAACCAGTGTTTCCAGAACTTTATCCACACCCATACCGGTTTTTGCAGAGCAAGTCGGTGCATGAGTCGCTTCAATTCCGATAATTTCCTCAATCTCGTGAATGACGCGTTCAGGCTCAGCCTGTGGCAGGTCAATCTTGTTAAGAATTGGCAGAACTTCAAGGCCTTGTTCGATTGCGGTATAACAGTTGGCAACTGACTGTGCCTCAACACCCTGTGCTGCATCGACTACCAGTAGAGCACCTTCACAGGCTGCCAGTGACCGTGAGACTTCATAAGAAAAGTCAACGTGCCCTGGGGTATCAATAAAGTTGAGCTGATATTCCTGACCATTCGGATGCGTATAATAGAGTGTTACAGAAGCGGCTTTAATAGTAATACCGCGTTCACGTTCAAGCTCCATTGAGTCAAGCACTTGTGCCTGCATTTCACGGTCTTGCAATCCACCACACATTTGAATGAATCGATCTGCCAGGGTCGACTTGCCATGGTCAATATGCGCAATAATCGAAAAGTTACGAATGTTTTTGATATCAACAGATTTTTTAGCTTGCGCCATGGGCTACCTTGAAAAATGTATACGGCTATGTACAAAATTTAAGGTACATAGCAAAAGCTGTTTCGGGAAATTGCGAGCGATTATAACAGATGGAATTTTTAAAGTATCCATAAATCATGCGCTTTTGCTTTGAGCTGTAAATCAGCAAAATCTGGAAAAACCATATCGACCAATTTAGATTGTCGAGAAATCCATCGGGTTTATCTCTGCTGAAATTGGCTGGTAAGCCTGAGTAAAAGTGGGCGACATACGTTTTGGGCGACCCGTTGCTATTTCGATACATGCCCATTTGGTCTGACCGGTAAACAGCAGGGTTTGGTCTTGTGGACGGTAAAAAGCGTACTGACGGTATGAGTACAATGCATTAATATCATAGAGCCAGGTACGTAGAATCAGTTCCTCCCCTTCAAATGCAGCTTTACGGTATTGTACCTGATGCTCAACTGCGACCATGGCATGTTTAAGTTCCTGATACTGTTTCAGTCCCAGTCCAAGTGCCTCAATATGTGCTTCTGCCACCTGTTGCATCCAGGCGACATATACGACGTTGTTTACATGTCCCAAACTATCAATATGCTCTGGCTGAACCTGAATGTTTAAATCAAAAAATGTATTCACGTGCAATTTTTTCCTGTCTTGCATCAACTCACATAAAACATCTAGTGTAAAGGCATCATCCGGCTAATGGTACTTAAATAAAAAGCCATCCTGCAGGATGGCTTTAAACATTGGTATAGTTTGTTACTGGATTCGCAGGCCCAAGATAGCGCGTTGCCCCTGACGGATCAGCGCAACCCGGGCTACCGTATTCTTTTTCAGCTTACTTACTGCATTTACGAACTCATCGCTGTTTCGCACAGGCGTATTATTAATTTGAGTAATGATGTCTTCTGGCATCAAGCGGGATTGTGCTGCCAGCCCCCCTCGCATAACTTCCTGAATATATACTCCGCCCTCAATACCCAACTGCCTGCTTTCAGCCTCGGTCAGATTGCGAATAGCTATACCTAAAACAGGTCCTTTATTTTGTACAGGTGTATTGGTTTTTGCTGGCGTATTATCTGGTGCCGTAGTGAGCGTAGCAGTAATATTACTCAATTTCTCGTCACGTAATACCTGCAAGCGAATACTCTGATTTGGAGCCTGACGGTTGAGATAATTCAAAAGATCTGAAGTACGGGAGATCGCCATCCCGTTAATTTGCAAGATGATGTCACCAGCTTTTAGTCCTGCTCTGGCCGCTGGAGAATTTGGTGCGACCTGGGTAATAAGTGAACCTTCCGGTTTAGGCAATTTATACGCTTCTGCCAGATTACGGTCGATATCTTGCAGCATTACCCCCAGATAAGAGCGGATTACTTTACCATTACTCTTTAATTGCTCAGCGACATCCATTGCGACATCAATTGGTATGGAAAAAGACAGGCCCATATAGCCACCCGTTCCACTAAAAATACGTGAATTTACACCTACAACTTCACCACGCTGGTTAAATAGTGGCCCCCCAGAATTACCGGGATTAAGCGCAACATCTGTCTGAATGAATGGTACAGAGGTTTCTCCCATCATACTTCGGGATTTAGCACTGACAATTCCCGCTGACGCAGAATAATCAAAACCAAATGGCGAGCCAATTGCCAACACCGGTTCACCAACCTTGAGCTGGTCTACATTGCCAATTCGCAGAGCTGGAAAGCTTGAGCCATTAACTTTAAGTAAAGCCACATCGGTTCGTTCATCACTTCCAACTACAGTAGCATCAATTTCACGACGATCATTCAAGGTGATGCTGATACGTGAGGCATTTTCAACTACGTGATGATTGGTCAGCAGATAACCATCTTTACTAATAAAGAAGGCACTGCCGTAGCCGGTTTTTTCTTGCGGTACTTGCTGTTGCGGAATAATCACCTGATTGCCAAAAAAGCGGCGTAATAACTCCGGTACCTGCTGCTGTAACAGCTCTTCCTGTGTCATTTTCTTGACAACATTTACACTCACAACAGCCGGACTGACCTGCTCAACCAGATTAGAGAAATCGACTGTAGAAGCCGCCTGTGTCTGTACCGCTGCCATAGTAAAAACAGCAGCGTACATTCCTTTTTGTAATAAGCGATTTTTCATGAAGCACAACTCACATACTGCAGTTAAATGATAATTTTTTAGCTGAACGGTTTTTTAATTTTGATTAATAATATGTTTGATGAATAATTTAAAACAAGGTTTTAGCCAAAACGTTACAAAATTTAAATTTAATTGGAAATTCTGGTTAAACCTGAGCGTTTTAAGTCTTGCATTCTTAGGCAAAAAACGGTCTGATGATCGAATTTCTATCAAATAGCCGATGAATATGAGCAGTTTAAATACAACTCATCAGTTTGACGTCATTATTATAGGTAGCGGTGGAGCCGGATTAAGCCTGGCATTATCATTACCTCACCATTATAACATTGCTGTTTTAGCTAAAGCTCCCCTGACAGAAGCCAGCACATATTATGCACAGGGTGGCGTAGCCGCAGTTCTGGATGAAACTGACTCTATTCAACAGCATATTGATGACACCATGATTGCAGGCGCCCAGTTATGCGAGCTGGACGCGGTTAAACATACTGTAGAAGGTGGTAAACCTTCAGTCGATTTTCTGCTCAAACATGGCGTACAGTTTACGCTGGATGATGCCGAACAACTGCATCTTACCCGTGAAGGCGGACACTCTCAGCGCCGGATTATTCATGCTGCCGATGCAACCGGCAAAGCGATTTCAACGACACTGGTGCAGCGTGCCCGAGAACAGAAAAATCTGACCATATTTGAAAACTATATTGCAATTGACCTGATTACTACCGAAAAATTAGGAATAGATGAGCAAAAAAATCGGGCCGTCGGCCTTTACGCACTTAATGAAAAGACTGGCAAAGTCCATACTTTTTTAGCCCCATTTACCGCACTGGCCTGCGGAGGAGCTATGAAAGCCTACCTGTATACATCTAACCCTGATATTGCAACCGGTGACGGAATTGCCATGGCGTACCGTGCTGGCTGCCGTGTGGCCAATATGGAATTCAACCAGTTCCATCCAACCTGTCTGTATCACCCTCAAGCCCGCTCTTTCCTGATTACAGAAGCCATGCGTGGTGAAGGTGCTTATTTGCGTCTGCCAGAGGGTGAACGTTTTATGCTGCGTTTTGATGAGCGTGCCGAGTTGGCCCCTCGAGACATTGTGGCTCGTGCCATAGATTTTGAAATCAAGCGGCTGGGTATTCGTCATGTGTGGCTGGACATTACCCATAAACCGGCTGAATTTGTAAAAGAACACTTCCCGACCTTATATACCCGTCTGCTTGAACTGGGTATTGATATTACCAAAGATATGATTCCCGTGGTGCCAGCTGCGCATTATACTTGCGGCGGCGTGATTGTGGATGAGTATAGCCAGACCGATATTTCTGGCCTATATGCCATTGGGGAAACCTCCTATACCGGTCTGCATGGTGCGAACCGAATGGCAAGTAACTCCCTGCTAGAGTGTTTTGTTTATGGCATGAGTGCAGCCCAGCATATCCAGAGCCAGTTTAACCCTGAAGTTAGCTTGCCTGCTGTGCCTGAATGGGACGACTCGCAGGTTACCGATGCAGACGAAGATGTTGTAATACTGCAAAACTGGGACGAACTGCGTCAGACCATGTGGAATTACGTTGGTATTGTCCGTACCAGTAAACGCCTCAAGCGTGCATTGCATCGAATTGAGATGCTTAAACGGGAAATCACTGAATATTATGAAGATTATCAGGTCAGTAAAAACCTGATTGAGCTGCGTAATCTGGTACTGGTTTCCGAGATGATTGTACGCTGCGCGATGGAACGTAAAGAATCGCGTGGTTTGCACTATACGCTGGATTATCCGGAGCTGGCGCCTGAACTTCGAAAAACCATCCTAATGCCACCAGATTTCAAAGTTAGTCAACCGCGGGTTAATGAGGAAGTCGAACCAGCACTTGGTTAATCCAATCCTTTTCTAAAACTGGCCTTTAATTCAGGCCAGTTTTCCAATCTGTTCCAACGCCTGTTCAAGTACCTTTTCTGGTGCTTGTGTAGCATCAAGGCGCTTAATCCGTTCCGGATGTTGTTGCCATAATCTAGTGTAACCTGCGCGCACTTTTTCAAAAAAACTGACCTTTTCTTGTTCAAAACGGTCTAGTGCACCACGCTCACGGGCACGAGACATTCCCAGCTCAACCGGTGCATCTAGCCATAATGTAATATCTGGCATACGAGAAACAAAAGACTGGTTGAGAAGCGCCAGTTTATTTTCATTCAGACCACGTCCAGCACATTGATAGGCAAAACTGGCATCGGTAAAACGGTCACACAAAACCGTTTTACCGGCCTGAAGCGCAGGTAAAATGACCTGTTGTAAATGTTGGGCTCTTGCTGCATACATCAGCAGAAGCTCGGTATCATCACTCATCTTTTCATCATGACTAACAGAGAGTAATAGTGCACGAATCTGTTCAGCTAAAGATGTTCCACCCGGTTCACGAGTGAGTATGATCTCGGCACCCTTTTGCTCATAATGTGCATAAATTTCACGGATTAGAGTAGTTTTTCCTACGCCTTCTGTACCTTCGAAACTGATAAACATCCTACGCTCCTAATTTTTAGCTCGAAGTACAGATAGATATTGCTGTACTGCACGGTTATGTTCTTCGAGGCTGGCGCTAAATTTGTGCCCCCCATTGCCGGTGGCAACAAAGTAAATATTATTTGAGTTATCCGGATGCATTGCTGCCTCAATTGCTTTTTTACTTGGCAAAGCTATTGGCGTTGGCGGCAAGCCAGAAATTGTATAGGTATTATAAGGCGTTGGTGTACGCAGATCCTTTCGGGTAATATTACCTCTATAGTTATCCCCCATACCATAAATTACGGTCGGGTCAGTCTGTAAGCGCATTCCCATTTTCAGGCGGCGCACAAACACTCCGGAAACCTGTTGCAGTTCACTATCAATGCTGGTCTCTTTTTCAATAATAGAAGCCATGATCAGTGCTTCATATTTATCTTTATACGGTAGACCACTGGCCCGGTTTTGCCATGCCTCATCCAGTGCTTTCATCTGGCGTGTATAGAGATGGGTTAGAATCTTGCGGTCGGTTTCACCTTTTGCAAAGAAGTAAGTGTCTGGTGAAAATAGCCCTTCCGGATGGCTGTAAGGAATATTCAATTCCTTTAATAGCTGCTGTTCTGGTAAATGAGTAATAGTATGAGTAACCAGCTGGTCTTTTTTCAGATTTTCAAGTAACTGCTTAAAGGTCGTGCCTTCAATCACTAAAATCCGGTTCATCTGGGCATTTTCAGCGTTCGAGATCAGTTCAAGTACTTGCCGAACACTCATGCCTTTTTGGATTTCATATACACCAGCCTTTAATGTGTCATGGATGACCAGTTTCTGGTAAAGCTTTAAAATAATTGGAAAACTGATTTTGTCGTCTTCAGCCAGCCGGTCAATAAAGCCTGAATAGGTGTCTCCCGGATTAATTGCCAGCATTTGTTTTGGCCCATTTACCGGATAATTTTTAAACAGGCTTGACCAGAGCAACACCAAGCCAAGTATGAACAGGCCTGCAATAATCGTCAGTACAGCAGGGAACGTAGGTTTAGCATTCTTTTTTTTCGGAGTTGAGTGAGGTTTCGGCATAAACTAGCTAATCTGATCCAGTTGCAAAATACGGAATAAATCCAGACAAGGCTGGGAATCCAGGCTCCGCTGTCCAAGTTGAGTAACAATTTTCATGGGACTTAATGCATTACAGAAGAACAGGCTCTGAAAATGCCCAATATTTTCCATGTCGATGAAACGCTGCTCGCAGACGATATTTTCCCGCTGCATGCGTGACAGGATTGTCGCCCGCATCACACCGTGGATGCCATTATAGCGAAGTTCCGGTGTAAACCATGTATTGTTTTGAAAAACGAAGCAATTACTGCTCACGCCTTCAACAACACTTCCCTGCACATCGGTGACCAGTGCCTCATCCCAACCCTGCATTTCGGCTTCCTTTTTAAGTAGCACCTGCTCCAGACGATTCAAAGATTTAATACCTACCAGACTCGGCATACATAAACCCATAGCCTGATTCAGCACACCACTTCGGATCAGCTGCGGTCTAATCACTTCACTGGCTTTAGGATAAAACAGTATATAAATATCGGCCGGATGTTCAGGCAAACTATAACCCCGCTGCCCCGTCCCGCGACTGATCAGTATTTTTAACGTACCATTCAATACCGGATAATGATTTTGTAGCTGTTCAAGCGTTTTATCAATCAGGTCAAAATCAGCATCAAGATATAGACGCTCACAACTGTTCCTCAGCCGAGCCCAATGTAAATCTTGCAGCTCTATCTGGTTATTCCGCAGCCGGGCTGTCGTAAAACAGCCATCTCCATACTGAAAAGCCCGGTCTTCAATAGGAACATTTTCTATTTTCTTAGCATTCTTGAAAAACAGCATCGATATGAAGTATCCAGTTGATTCTGCAACTTAGTTTAGAAACAGAAGTATATTTTCTTTTTCTTTATTTTTCATAATGAATTCGTTTTTTATTATTTTTTATGGATAAAGACTAGCGCTATTCTGCTTTCATGTTTTTATGCTTATGCAAAATATTGGGGATAAAATATGAAATTTTCAAAAGTAAAAATTGGAATAATTGCAGCATTACTTTCGGCCTCTACTGCAAGCTTTGCAGCTAAAGATTTTCTCAATGTGTCTTATGATCCAACGCGTGAGCTTTATGATCAGGTAAATAAGCAGTTTGGTGCTTACTGGAAACAACGTACCGGTCAAGACCTGAATTTACGCCAGTCTCATGGCGGTTCAGGTAAGCAGGCACGCTCGGTGATTGATGGACTGGAAGCTGATGTGGTGACTTTGGCACTTGCTGCTGATATCGATGTAATTGCTGAAAAAGCAAAATTATTACCTGCTGACTGGCAGAAAAAATTACCACAGAATTCCACTCCTTATACTTCAACTATTGTATTTCTGGTACGTAAAGGTAATCCGAAGGGAATAAAAGACTGGGGTGACCTGGTAAAACCGGGAGTAGGAATTATTACTCCGAACCCTAAAACATCTGGAGGCGCGCGCTGGAATTATCTGGCAGCCTGGGCATGGGCAAAGCACCAGCCAGGGGGTAATGATGCCAAGGCACAGGAGTTTGTTCGCCAGATTTATAAAAATACCAAAGTGCTTGACTCTGGCGCACGTGGAGCCACTACAACGTTTGCTGAACGTGGTATTGGTGATGTGCTACTGGCTTGGGAAAACGAAGCCTTTCTGGCAGTACGTGAACAGCCTGGCAAGTTTGAAATTATTACGCCCTCTTTATCTATTCTGGCTGAACCGCCTGTAGCGATTGTAGAAAAAAATGCAGCCAAAAAAGGGAATCTGAATGTTGCAAAAGGTTATCTGAACTTCTTGTATTCACCTTATGCACAGGATCTGGTTGCCCGTAATTATTACCGACCACGTAATGAGGCAGTCCTGAAAAAATATAGTAGTACTTTTAAACCGCTGAAGCTGGTCACAATTGATCAGGAATTTGGTGGCTGGAATAAGGTACAAAAGCAGCATTTCGAAAATGGCGGTGTATTTGACCAGATTGTAAAAATCAATAACAGTCAAAAGTAGAGTTCTGTGTAAACCGGGGGATCAGACATGAGTTCAATACATACAGTAATTGTACCGGGCGTAGGTGGCAGTGAATATGAACACTGGCAATCCTGGTTACAAAGACAGCTCAGGTCCTGTTCCCGTGTACAGCAAACAGACTGGAATATGCCAATACTTCAGGAATGGATTGCCCAGTTTGTGAAAACTGTAAGTTTACATCAGGAATCTCTCCAGATTGTAGCGCATAGCTTTGGCTGTCTGACCAGCGTCGCCGCACTTGCCGAATATCCCGACCTGGCACACAGAATCAAAAATCTGGTACTGGTCGCTCCAGCTAATCCTGAACGTTTTGGTGAGGCCGGTTTTGCACGGAACAGTCAATATAACTATGCAGAATATTTTCAAAATCTAAAAATCCGTGTCCCGGCCCAGCTAATCATCAGTGACAATGATCCGTGGTTTAAGCTTGAAGATGCCCAGTTTTTTGCTAATGCCTGGAATCTAAAACCAGTTAGCTTGGGTAAAGTAGGTCATATTAATGTAGCTTCCGGCTTCGGGCCTTTTCCGGAGATTTTCGATTTTTTAATTGCAGAGAAAAATAGCTTAAATATCAATATTACTGATAACACTGAGTTGTTTTTCAGATTTGCAATTTAAAGGCTCATGAATATGCTTGAGCAGTTTTTTCAGTTTTATTTCACCTACTTATTTTAAGTGGGCATACTCTCTTTTGAGGAGTTAACATGTTGCAGCGTTCCCGAGTGCTGCCAGGATTTGGTCTTTCTTTAGGCTTTACCCTTGCTTATCTGTCTTTAATTGTTCTGATCCCTCTTTCTGCGGTATTTATCAAGTCGCTAGGTATTGGCTGGGATGGTTTATGGGAAATTCTGAGTTCAGAGCGTATTTTAAAATCTCTGCAGCTCAGTTTTACGACTGCATTGCTGGCCGCTTTTATTAATGTTGTTTTTGGATTACTACTGGCTTGGTGTCTGGTACGTTACAGTTTTCCAGGAAAACGGCTGGTAGATGCCTTGATCGATCTGCCTTTTGCGCTACCTACTGCAGTTGCAGGTATTGCCTTAACTTCTCTTTATGCACCCACTGGCTGGATTGGACAGTATTTGGAGCCTTTAGGCATTCAGGTCGCTTATACCCCTATCGGAATTACACTGGCACTGATTTTCATTGGTCTACCTTTTGTCGTGCGCACGGTACAACCAGTTTTAAGCGATGTAGAAACTGAACTGGAAGAAGCGGCTTCTGCATTAGGTGCAACCCGTTTTCAGACTATTACTAAAATTATCTTACCTATTCTATTTCCAGCTCTTTTAACCGGTTTTGCACTTGCTTTTGCTCGGGGAGTGGGCGAATACGGTTCTGTAATTTTTATTGCAGGCAATCAGCCTTTTGAAACCGAGATTGCTCCCCTTATGATTATTTCACGGCTGGAAGAGTATGATTATGCGGCTGCGACCACTATTGCTGTGGTTATGCTCTTAATTTCATTTGCGATTTTATTTCTGATTAATCTGTTGCAGGCCTGGGCCAGCCGTCGTACCGGGAGAACCGCAAGATGAGTTTAACCACCAATAGTAATGCACTGGCAGAAAAACTGCAGTCACGCGATGCGACCAGGGAAGCAGCTTGGGTACGCTATCTATTACTCACTATCGGTCTGCTATTTTTTCTAAGCTGTCTGGTTCTTCCTCTTATTCTGGTATTCGTTGAAGCTTTTAAGCAGGGTGTCGGGGTTTACTTTCAGGCGCTGGTCCATCCGGATACTTTATCTGCAGTCAAACTGACTTTATTGACAGCAGCGATTGCAGTACCTCTTAATGTAGTCTTTGGCGTAGCTGCTGCATGGTGTGTAGCCAAATTTAACTTTAGAGGCAAGTCTATTCTGACCACCATTATTGATCTGCCCTTTTCGGTTTCGCCTGTTATTGCCGGTATGATGCTGGTCCTAATTTTTGGATCTCAAGGCTGGCTGGGAGAATGGCTGATAGATAACGATATTAAAATTTTGTATGCCACTCCTGCGATTGTTTTAGCCACAATATTTATTACTGTGCCATTTGTAGCACGTGAACTGATTCCATTAATGGAATCACAAGGTAATGAAGAGGAAGAAGCTGCAATTGTACTGGGTGCGTCTGGCTGGCAGACCTTCTGGAAAGTGACTTTACCCAATATTAAATGGGGTCTGCTTTATGGCGTAATTTTATGTAATGCACGAGCTATGGGTGAATTTGGCGCAGTTTCAGTTGTATCTGGTCACATCCGTGGGGAAACCAATACATTACCCCTGCATGTCGAAATTCTTTATAACGAATATACCTTCAGTGCCGCTTTTGCTGTGTCATCACTACTGGCATTACTGGCAATTGTGACATTAATCCTGAAAACCTGGGTAGAACTCGGGCAGGAAAAACAAGCTAAGCGTAATGATGATTCAGCCTCTTCTTAAGGAATGCCCCCATGAGTATTCAAGTTAAAAATATTGAAAAACACTTTGGTGCATTCCATGCACTAAAAAATATTTCACTCGATTTTCCTGAAGGTCAACTGGTTGCCCTGCTTGGCCCTTCAGGTTGTGGTAAAACGACTTTACTCCGGATTATTGCCGGTCTTGAATCGGCAGACGGCGGACAGGTTCTGCTAGAAGGTAGCGATGCGACTGATGTACATGTTCGTGAACGTCAGGTAGGTTTTGTATTTCAGCATTATGCGCTATTTAGACA
This sequence comes from Acinetobacter sp. UBA6571, assembly GCF_002434085.1. Taxonomy (NCBI): domain Bacteria; kingdom Pseudomonadati; phylum Pseudomonadota; class Gammaproteobacteria; order Moraxellales; family Moraxellaceae; genus Acinetobacter; species Acinetobacter sp. UBA6571. Next base: position 53,619 of record NZ_DJJJ01000066.1, read on the forward strand.
TATGAGCGTATTTGACAATATTGCTTTTGGCTTGCGTGTACGTCCCCGCAGTACTCGACCATCGGAAGCTGAAATTAAAAAACGGGTAACCCGCCTGTTAGATCTGGTGCAATTAGGATTTCTGGCAGATCGTTATCCAGCCCAACTTTCAGGTGGACAACGTCAGCGTATTGCTTTAGCGCGTGCGCTTGCAGTAGAACCGCGAGTTTTATTACTAGATGAGCCTTTCGGTGCGCTTGACGCGAAAGTTCGTAAAGAGTTACGTCGCTGGTTACGAACTTTACATGACGAACTTCATATCACTTCCATCTTTGTTACCCATGATCAGGAAGAAGCGCTTGAAGTTGCTGATCAAATCGTGGTGATGAATAAAGGTAATATTGAACAGATTGGTTCACCTCGGGAAGTCTATGAGAAACCAGCTACGCCATTCGTATTTGACTTCTTGGGTCAGGCCAACCGTTTTGAAGGACAATATCAGCAAGGCATTATCCAGATCGGACAAGACCGTATCCAACTTCCTCATAGTGTAGAAGTTGCACAGGGAAAAGTGGTTGCATTTGCACGTCCTGATGAATTACGTATTCACGCTCAACCGCAAGATAATACAATTCAGGCAACATTTCTGCGTGAAATCTGGATTGCTGGTAATGTTGTAGCAGAATTACAGGACCGCAATGGTAATCTGATTGAAATCACGCTTTCACCAGAAGAAGTAAAACAGCATCAGTTCAGGGCACAGCAGAATGTATGGATCAGTGCTTCTGCCCTACACCTGTTTGAAGATCAGGTCGCGTAAATATAATAAAGGGGCTGTATATGCCCCACTCTTTTTTGAGGTAATCCAGATGAACTTTCAGCAACTTAGAATTATTCGGGAAACGGTAAGACAGAATTTTAACCTGACTGAAGCCTCAGCGGCACTCTATACATCACAGTCAGGTGTTAGCAAACATATTAAAGATCTTGAAGATGAACTGGGAGTACAGCTTTTTATTCGTAAAGGTAAGCGTCTGCTAGGTCTGACAGAACCTGGCCAATCTCTTTTGAACATTGTTGAGCGTATGCTGGTCGATGCAGAAAATATCAAGCGGTTGGCTGATGATTTCAACAAAGTTGACGAGGGTACACTTACCATTGCTACCACTCATACCCAAGCGCGTTATGTTCTACCCCCGATTGTTAACCAGTTTAAAAAAGCTTTTCCCAAAGTTCATCTCATTCTGCAACAAGCCAGTCCGGTAGAGATTTCAGAAATGCTCTTACAGGGGGAAGCTGATATTGGTATTGCTACAGAATCATTGACAACAGAAGAAAATCTGGCCAGTGTTCCATATTATACATGGGAACACAGCATTATTACTCCACAGCATCATCCTTTAACCCAACTGGAAAATATTCGTCTAGAAGATCTGGCTAACTATCCAATCATTACTTATCATGGCGGTTTTACTGGACGCTCTAAAATTGACAAGGCTTTTGAAGCAGCCAATATTGAAGTTGATATAGTAATGTCTGCACTTGATGCAGATGTTATTAAAACTTATGTAGAACTCGGTATGGGGGTAGGCATTGTTAATAACGTCGCTTATGATGCGGAACGCGACTATCGCTTAAAACAGATTCAAACTGATATTTTTGGTTTAAATACCACTTGGTTAGCAGTTCGTAAGGGACATTTATTACGTGGTTATGGCTACGAGTTTATTTCGTTGTGTTCACCTGAAGCTGACATAAAAGCACTTAAGAAAGTGGCCTATCCAGAAGAGTAAAGTTTTTAAAACAATTTTTAAATTTGATTAAATAATTATAAAAGCAATAAAAAACGGACCTTAGTCCGTTTTTTATTGCTGACTGGATTAGAAGCGGAAGCTTACACCCAGTTTAGCTACTGGTAACCATTCATATTTGTTATCATTTTCAATATCACGTTCTTCACGTTCAACTGCTGTAGCAAAGTCAGTACCAGGCTCAGTAGTGATAGCTGTACCAGAAGCTGTCAAGTTGACATTTGGGTTACCATTATAAAATGCACCGATTTCACCAAATACGCCCCAACGGTTAGTAATTGCTGGAGAGAAACCGATACCTACATACGGTGCTAAATTATTTTTATAAGAAAGTTGACCATTAATCCGTGCACCACTAGTACCAGCAACAAAATCAGTTCCATTTACAGTGAAGCCTTCACTAGCACCTATGCGTCGATCCAAGTCGTAATCATTATCTACATAAGCTACCCCAGCAGCCATATAGAACCAGTTTGCCCAAGGACGAATCTCAGCATTTAAGTAAACATTATTGTTATCCATATCGATGTCATAATCTGAGCCATTTACAGATAAGTCATCTGACCAAGAGATATCTCCACCGTTGTAACCTAAAGTTACACCAACATATGGATTGGCATTATATGAAATCGCGCCACCGTAACCAGTAGTACCAACTTCTGCACGTACTGAAGCTGGTTTAAAGAAAGAGAACGTTGAGACCCCTTCTTCAGTGACAATTATTTCATCAGCTGCCAATGCAGAACCTGCAATAGCACTTAAAACTGTAGCGGTCGCTAAAACTCTTAAAGCTTTCATTATTAATCTCCTCAGAAGAGTTTGTTTTTTAATCTATAATTGTTTCGTGTCTTGTATGTTAGATAAAACCTAAGTGGGTTTTTAGACACAAATTACGTGGTTTCTGTTATTTTTTGATACATTTAACGTTTTTTCTTGTTTTTACATGTTTTTTTGTAAAAATATTTCCAAAAAGCTTCATATTTACTTTACTCGTACCAGAGACCTTTATAGATGAAAAGTTTGCTAGTTTTTGGCTGTTTTTATACACAAATAGTGTAAACTCTCATAAATTTTTTCAGGAAGGAATATCATGACTCAGCTTTCAACTATTATTGAGCAGGCCTTTGAAAACCGCGCCAACTTTACCGCAGCAGATTGTCCGTCAGAAGTGCGTCAAGCTGTAGAAGAAGCTATTGAAGGTCTGGATAACGGTACACTGCGAGTAGCTGAAAAAATTGATGGTGAATGGATTGTTCATCAATGGCTGAAGAAAGCGGTCTTATTATCTTTTAAATTAAATGATAATAAGCCAATCGAATCATGTGACCTGCGTTTTTATGATAAAGTCGAGACCAAATTTTCTGGCTGGACTGAAGAGCAATTTAAAGAAGCCGGCGTACGTGTAGTGCCACCTGCTGTAGCTCGCCGTGGTAGTTTCCAAGCTAAGAATGTGGTTCTTATGCCTTCTTATGTGAATATTGGTGCTTATGTAGATGAAGGCACAATGGTAGATACATGGGCAACTGTAGGTTCATGCGCACAGATCGGTAAAAATGTTCACTTGTCGGGTGGTGTTGGTATCGGTGGTGTACTTGAACCGCTTCAGGCCAACCCGACTATCATTGAAGATAACTGTTTCATCGGTGCACGTTCTGAAATTGTTGAAGGTGTTATTGTTGAAGAAGGTTCTGTCATTTCAATGGGCGTTTACATCGGCCAATCTACCAAGATTTATGACCGTGAAACTGGCGAAATCCATTATGGCCGTGTTCCTGCAGGTTCAGTTGTTGTACCAGGGAACTTGCCATCTAAAGATGGAACATACAGCCTTTATGCTGCAATTATCGTGAAAAAGGTAGACGCTCAGACACGAGCTAAAACCAGTCTAAATGACCTGCTTCGCGCTGACTAATTTTCTGTCTGTTTAAAGGTCTCTACGGTCATGCCTGATCGTAGAGATTTTTGTTTTTTATAGAAGGTGATATTGGGCTATGAATCCCTTACGTTCTTCCGTTATTCCAGTGTCTGATCCGGCAGCTGGTTTACGTATTACGGAGATTTTTTATTCGTTGCAGGGAGAAGCAAACGCTGCGGGGTTACCAACAGTATTTATTCGTCTGACTGGCTGCCCTTTACGTTGTACCTATTGCGATACGACCTACTCTTTTGAAGGAGGGGTACGTCAGTCACTTGAAGAAATCATTGCAACTGCCCGAAG
>NZ_DJJJ01000044.1:0-7865 GCF_002434085.1 Acinetobacter sp. UBA6571
CTTGAAGAATCCCAAGATGGGTTCTCTTTGGCGACATTTGGCAAAAAACAGCTGACTCGTTTTATCACGCCTCTTGTCAGCATCGCTATTGTGATATGGGGTATTTATTTAGGACCTACTGGCGTTGGCCGTTATTATGTGGCACTTGGCGTATTCTTCCTGATATTACAACTCATCATGCGTTACTGGTTTTTACCGATGATGTTCAAACGTCAGTTTATCAAGTATCAGTTTGGTAAAAGTGAGCAGGGGATTGAGCTGTTTCAGGACTATATTGAACTCTATGCAAATGGTCGTAAGCAGATTTTCCAGTATGCAGAAGTACAGCACTTTGCTATAGGCAAGCTTACTTATATGCTTGAGTTCAAGAACCGGACTGTCATTATTGTACCGAAACGGGCTTTTCTAAATGCCCAGCAACAGGCTGTATTTGAAAATACATTCAAGAAATAAATTTTATTGAACTGAAATAGAAAAGGAAGGGAAAAGCATGGTTACGCGTCCATCAAAAATTGTCTGTGTAGGCCGCAGTTATGCGGATCATGCCAAAGAGTTGGGGAACGCCGTACCTGACCGTCCGGTACTATTTATCAAGCCGCCAAGCAGCTTGGTTGGACTTGAACAGGGAATTAGCTGGAATCCGGCATGGGGCGACTGTCATCATGAATGTGAACTCAGTTTACGTATAGACCAGCCATTATATAATGAAACTGATCCGCAAAAAGCTTTGAAAGCTGTAGGAGCAGTAACTCTGGGTTTGGACCTCACCTTACGAGAATTACAAACTGAACTTAAAGGCAAGGGGCAGCCTTGGGAGCGAGCCAAAGCTTTTGATGGTTCCTGTATCTTGGCAGACTGGGTAAGTCTGGAAGAAATAAAAGACTGGAAAAATATCCATTATAGCTTACAGGTAAATGAAACTTTACGTCAGGAAGGCGACACTTCATTACTGATTTTTGATATTGGTTATCTGCTTGCAGATATCAGTCAGGTATTTACACTTGAACCGGGTGATGTCGTCATGACCGGTACACCGGCTGGTGTGGCTGCATTAAAATCTGGAGACCGTCTGATCATGACATTAAAAGGTGTTTCCCAAGATTTCACATGGAATACATTTGTTCAATAAGCAGATGGTTTTAAGTGTTAAAAAAGGCCATTTCATATGGCCTTTTTTAAGCAGACAGCTAATTTTAAATTTTATTTTCTTTCAAAAATCGTTGAAAGAGGAACAGAAAGTTTAGCAGAAAGATAGTCATCACTTTCAATGAGTACGGGACCAAGCTTTTGCATCCATTCATCATCTGGATGAATATTGCCTACATCATTACGTCGTGGCAGTGGATACGGAAGTGCTTTATAGAAGCTCCAGAAGTCAACCTGACTTAGATTACGTACCAGTACATAATCATTATTTTCTGTACGCTTGACCAGATTCTGCTCTTCCAGCATAGCGACATAAGCCGGCCAACGGCCTATTTCCCCACGGCCCAAGATGTTCATGGCTTCTTTTTCAGTAACCGTTTCCCCGAGTTTCTGTTTTCGATAAAACAGATCCAGAACATCCAGCAGCATCAACACCGGATGACGTGTCTGGCCATAGCGAGAATGAAACGCAGTAATCGCAAAACTGACCTCAACCCCTAAAAGTACAATATTCCAAGACAGGTAAATCCATAACAGGAAAATAGGAATTGCGGCAAAGGCACCATAGACAATTTCATAACTGGTGAAATTGGACATAATGGTGCCAAACAAGTTCTTGAGCATTTCAAAAACAATTGCACTGAATACACCAGCCAGGGCAGCAGCAATTACAGGTACATTGCGGTTGGGTATAGTCCAGTAAATAATAAAGAAACCAGCAATCGTCAACGCAATCGAAAGCAACGACAGGAGAAAGGCGCCATCCATTTCATAGCCGGCAAAGTTATTGCTTAAAATACTTAAAGAAGCCAGCGCAGATGAGATGACAAAAGCACTGCCAAGCACAATGGGCCCTAAAGAGATAATTGTCCAATAACGCATGAAACCGACAATACCTCCCCGTGTTTCTTTAACACGCCAGATCCGGTTAAACGCGGTTTCAATGGTACTTAACATCATGATGGTTGTGACAAAGAGGAACAGCACCCCGATGACAGTTAGATTACTAGACTTCTCGGTAAAAGCATTGAGCATCTTGTCAAATGCAATCGTGCTTTTAGGCAGAAAATTGCTATAAATAAGCTGCTGTAACTGCTGACGCGCTGGTTCCAAGGCCTGAATAGAGGAAATGATGACCAGAAATACGGTCAGCATGGGCACAATCGCAAAGAGCGTGGTATAGGTTAAAGAACCTGCCAGCTCTCGACAACGGTCTGCTTCAAAACGGCGAATGACAAACAGGATAAACTTGAACCAGGTTTTGTCATAGAACGGAAGCTTCTTCAAAAAATTCAACATAAAAATAAAATCTCGATTTTTTTCATGATCTTTATGTAATTCGTTGTTCCAGCTTAGCAAAAACTTAAAGAAATACCGTATAGTTTTCTTTTTAGCTAAACTCTAAAAGTGTATGCAAGCTTATATTCTTGTTCTTTATTACAGTAAATATGGTTCTACCCGAGATATGGCACATTTAATTGCAAATGGTATCGAAGCCACCGGTATGAATGTAAAGATCCGTACGGTCCCACAATTGGCGACAGTAGTCACAGAAGCTGCACCGAGTATTCCTGCAGAAGGTGATATCTATTGTACGCTAGATGAGCTGGCTAATTGTAGCGGTCTGGCTCTTGGTTCACCTACCCGCTTTGGTAATATGGCCAGTGAAATGAAATATTTCTGGGACCAAACGACCAGTTTATGGCTGAGCGGAGCATTGCATAACAAACCTGCCTGTGTATTTAGCTCGAGTGGTTCTATGCATGGTGGGCAGGAAAGCACTTTACTGAGCATGCTGCCTCCACTTTTCCATCATGGTATGATGATTATAGGGCTTAGTAATGACCATCCGGCGCTCTCAAATACTAAATCTGGGGGCACGCCTTATGGTGCCACACATGTGAGTGGACCACGCCATGACCAAGGGCTGACTCAGGAAGAAAAAGATTTGTGCTTCGCCCAAGGTAAAAGGCTTGGAGAGATTGCTCTTAAACTGCAGCCATAAAAAAGAGCGCTAATGCGCTCTTTTATTGTCAAAGAAGCTTATTCCTGAACAAAAACTACTTTGCCATCTGCTAGTGACTCTACACGGGCTAGTGACTCGACACGATATCCTTTTTCAAGTAAGACATCGCGGCCAGGCTGAAAAGACTTTTCAATTACAATCCCGACCCCAACAACTTCGGCATTGGCTTGATGAATCAGGTCAATCAGACCCAAAGCCGCCTGACCATTCGCCAGAAAGTCATCAATGACCAGTGCGCGGTCACTTGAGTTCAGATGCTTGTTTGAAATCGCAATTGTACTTTCAGTCTGCTTGGTAAATGAAAAAACTTTAGAACGGTATAAGTCATCTTTTAAAGTCAATGACTGATATTTACGGGCAAAAATTACAGGAACACCCAGTTCTAAACCTGCCATGACTGCAGGAGCAATACCAGATGCTTCAATCGTGATAATTTTGGTGATGCCTGCATCTTTAAAGCGGGCAGCAAACTCTTTACCAATCTGCTGCATCAATACAGGATCAATTTGGTGATTTAAGAACGCGTCCACTTTTAAGACTTGATCAGATAGAACGATACCTTCACTTAAGATTTTCTGTTCTAGTGCATGCACGGGAGAATTCCTCTAGGGGCGGATGCTTTTTCAAGCAAAAGCGTATTTTAAAAAGCATCCGCAAAAATGCAAGCTGAAATTGATCAAATTACTTAATTTGTTGGTCCTTTATAACCTGTTAATAACAGGCCATAGGACGTTTTACCATCTTGATGGGTAACTTTAACCGGTAAGTAATCCAGTTTTGGGGCCAGCCAGAAAACTGTATTTCGCTCGGCCTTGTCATGTTGCATCCGTACTTTAATGGTGCTGAATGTACCATAAGAGGTTTTCACCTGTTCAGTACCTTGCCTAATAAACTTGCGATTTTCCACTTCTTTGGCATCAGCAATTGGATAGGTTGATTTTAAACCTGAGCCTTTTAAATCTTCCCGAATCTGTAATTCGGCATTTAGCTCATCGAGTACCCCAGATTGCCAGGCAAAAGAACGGGACTTATCATCTTTTTGCGTTTTGATAAGTTTGGTGCCCGGATTAAACTGGATACTCATTTTGTCATTATGTACTAAAATTTTGCTGGTCCGGTTAAAGCTGTCAGAGATAATCTTGTTATTGTTAAAGCTAAAACGGCTGGTTTCGGTGGCTGATGCAATAGCGCCCGCCTTTGCGGCAAAGGTGTACACCCACTGGTTACTGTTCTTACTTAAAGTCCGGGTCGCTGTACCCATATTCTTACCATTATAAGAAAACTGATAACTGGCTTGAAAGGGACTCATGGCGAGAGCATGACTTGAAAAACCGGAAAATAACAGCGCCGTGGTCATACCAGTCGCTAAGGTCAGGGTTTTAAACAGGGTAGTTGCCATAAGTGTGGGGATCCTTTTACAGAAACAGGTTGCATCAAAGAAACATAACTTATTTTTCATCTAGTATTATGCTCTTCAATAATGAAGAAGTAATAGAAATAGGCTACTTAACTGTATCAGTATGTAGGTTTTTCACAGACCAGCTTAAATATAAGATATTTTAAAGTCTATTTTTGTTGAAGTGGCGTCACGTGGGTAGCTTCAATATCATCTTCTATTTTCTGCATTTGGGCATCGCGCATAGATTTATGCAGAATAGCCCGCATATTAACATTCCCAACCAGAACCAGTTCTGCTTCACGTAACAGCCCCTGATTTACATTGATTTTATCCAGTGTTTCCAGAACCGAACGGCTTTTGCCCAACCACTGATTCAAATCCAGATATAACAGTTCATCTTTAACTTGCACAATATTAAAACGCTCCAAGATAGAACCTAAAGGGTCTTTTCTTAAAATTTTCTGGTAAAAGAAGAGAGCGGCATTAAATCCGATTTTTATAAATACATTTTTAAATTTGGCCTCAATCACCTGCGTGTCACTGATCTGCTCAAAAATCAGAAGCTGGGTGTTTTTATTGAGTTCCATCTGTAGCAGTTTTAAGTCAACAGACAGGGTGGTATATAAACCCTTTACTTCTAAAGTGGCGTACAGTCTGAGCCAGTCATCATGCACATCAGCATGCAAATCCTGCAAAAGTTTAACATTATTGGTGACATAACGTTCAAAAGTGGCATTCAAAAAAACTTGAGACAAGGCAAACTCACGCTCTTCTTCAATAAATCCCTCTGCTTTTTGATATACTTGACGTATACGTTTAGAAATATTGGAAATTAGCGTTCTAGGCATAAAAATGATTCCAGATGGAGAGTTCTTTTTCGTTCAGTTGCAATCTTGACGGGACGTAAGAAAATTTCAAGCTTGAATCCTGCAGTTAGCTGAATTTAATCGCGTCATTTTTAATGTTGAGTATGAAGATTGGTGACTGGGGTGACAAGTCCATAAGTTTAATAATAACTTTGTATTGATGTTATTTTCTACTTCTTTCTAAACCGACTTCAAACCAAAAGAGTCTGGCTGGTAAAAAGTCATATGTTGAAAAAAATAATTTCACCTGGTGGGACAGGTCTGGCTTGGTGGCAGGATCCGATTTTTATGGGTGCTCTGTTGCTGGCTGTCATTTTACATTCGGCGATTTTAACTCTGCATTTTGCAATGCCAGATCCAGAGGCTGCTGCCAGTAAGGAAATTGCTGTCAGCATTCGTCCGAGTTCTGAGCAGGTCAAAGATGCCGACTATCTGGCACAGGCAGACCAGCAGGGTTCAGGCCGCTTCCGAGAGGCTCACCGTATCTCAAGCCAGCTACCGGCCAGTTCACAACAACAGAGTGCGGGTGAGCAGCAGCAGGAGACTTTACAGCAGATGCACCAACAGCCTCAAATACAGTTTGAAGACAAAGTCCTGATGACAATCATGAGCTGGCGCAAAGAAGCGGAGCAGAACCAGCGTAAAAAAGCTTTAGAAGAATTACAGAGCCAGTTTCAGGCCAAGGCAGCAATGGCTGCCAGTCTGGAAGCCCAGTATTTACAGCGTCAGCAGGATTTCAGCCGTCAGCAACGTATCAAAACGGTGGATGGAATACAGGCCAAGCAGGATGCAGCAGCTGCCTATCTGGACAAGTTCCGTGAAAAAGTTGAACTCTATGGTAACCGCTATTATCCGCAGCAGGCTAAGGCTGAGCGCCTAACAGGAGAAGTGCAGCTTATGGTCATCCTGAATGCTCAAGGCGGGATACGTGCAATCCGGTTGCTGGAAAGTTCAGGGCATACCATTCTAGATGAGGCAGCCAAGGCTTCTGTACGTAAAGGTGCGCCATTTGGGCTATTTGATGCAGGTATGAAAGATATTTCTGAACTACGCATTGTACGGACGTGGCGATTCGACCCGGCCGAGGCTGAATTCGAAGTAAAATAAATTAAAGGTTTCGTATTAAGGATTAGAGTTCAGTTTCGGCCGGTAATAAGTTCCCTGCTCACGGCCATCTGCCCAGACAGCTTTGAGTTTTTCATCAGCAAGATAAAGAGAACTTGGGAAAATCTGAAGCTGTTTTAAGAATTTGGCTTCAGGTTTGAGACCGATACACTCTCCGGTTTTCCACCAGATACCTTCTGCATATTGGTCCAGGCTACCGACTGCCAGCATCCATTTAAAATGACCATTTTCTTCCAGTAGTAATTCAGAGCCAACTTCCATGATGCCGCTGAGATAATAATGGCCACTCCATGTTTTATCTTTAGACTGAAACTCAGACTGCGGACAGCTGCTTTGCACAGTAACAGGTTGTTCTGCAAAAACTACAGGCATAAACATTATACTGGTCAACAGGACAGTAATTTGCATGAGTAGTTTCATAGTTATTATTCCTGCCATGTTTGTAACTATTAAAATAGCTTACTTTAATTTATTCTTCCCGATACGGATTATTCAGGTCAAGCTTGGCTAGAATTTCAATTTCCAGTGCTTCCATTTCATCGGCATCTTCATCACTGATTTCGTGGTCATAACCTAACAAATGTAAGGTGCCATGGACCAGCATATGTGTGAAATGCTCTACGGGTACTTTGTGCTGCTCGGCAGCTTCTTGTAATACGACCGGAATACAAATCACCAGATCACCCAAAGGCCGGGCTGCCAGCATGGGTAAAATCTCTTCCGGAATTTCACTCAGGAAAGATAATACATTGGTAGGTTTGTCTTTCCGGCGGTATTCCAGATTCAGCTGGTGACTTTGATCAAGGTCAACACAGGCAATTCCAATTTCGCAGTCCTGTTTAACGTCAAGATGACGAAGAGTGGTTTCAATCACTTTTTTAAGATAAGCACGTTTAAGCACCAGTTCAGGCGCTACAAACGTTTGTTGCAAAGAGAGACTAAGTTTCAAAATAAACCTTAAATGTTGTCTGGTGTTTCTGATTGATGCTGTGCATCTGCAGCAGTATCATTTTCATTTACAAGTGCTTCTTGACGTGCCTTGCGCTCAGCACGTGCTTCAGCACTCAGCCGGGACTGTTCGCTGTCCCAGCCTTCATATGCTTCTACAATTTTTTGTACCAACTGGTGGCGTACTACATCACGTGAATGAAAGCGGGTAATATGAATTTCCTTAATCGGTTCCAGTACCCGCAAAGCATGGGCTAGTCCTGATTGCTGTCCACGTGGTAAATCTACCTGAGTAATGTCTCCGGTAATTACTGCACGCGAACCAAAACCCAGACGGGTCAGGAACATTTTCATC
>NZ_DJJJ01000044.1:7993-18362 GCF_002434085.1 Acinetobacter sp. UBA6571
CGGCAGGAAGCCCAGCTTCTCACCTGCTTCTACCGCCGGACGGACCAAAAGAATTCTCTGGATTTCATTACGTTCTAGCATATCGACTGCAGCAGCAACCGCCAGATAGGTCTTACCTGTACCAGCAGGACCGATACCAAAAGAGATATCACTTTGCAAAATGCGCTGCACATAACGTTTCTGGTTGGCACCGCGTGGATTAATCCGGCCTTTTCGGGTCTGTAACCAGACACTGTCGAGGCCGGTATGTTCCTGCTCGGTATCATCCATCAGCTCGCGCTCGGTCTGACTGCCTTGAATCATCATATGCAGTACATCGGCACTGATCTGCTGCGAAACCTCGGCTTCTTCATGCAGTCGCTGTAACAGGCTTTCTGCCCGTTCAACTGCATCGATTTCACCATCTACAAAGAAGCTATCACCACGATGGGTAACTTTGACATCCAGACGCTGTTCAATCTGTTTCATATGTCCGTTATAAGCACCTAACATGCTCTTAAGGCGTTCCATAGAAATGCCAGGGAAACTTACTGTACGTCGAATCGCTGCAGTCAAGAGAAATCCTTTAAGTAATTTTTGTCGTTCCCCTTACATTACGCCACGTCAGGCTCAAGATTCAAGAGTTCTCCGTAAACTAAATTTAAAGTTTTAATTTCGGTAATTTCAATCTCGGCAAAACGTCCCACCCAGGCCGGGTCTCCGATAAAGGTAACCAGACGGGTATTATCGGCCGTACCGACTAGCAGGTTCGGATCCCTTTCTGAAATATTTTCAATCAGAACACGTTGAATCGTTCCTTGCATGGCATTTGTTTTTGCAATACTGGATTGCTTGATCCATTGCTGAACACGTGCTAAACGCTCTTTTTTCACTTCTTCCGGTGTGTCATCTGCCAGCTCTGAGGCTGGTGTACCAGGACGTTTGGAATAAATAAAGCTATAAGAGTGGTCAAAGTCCATTTCCTGAATAAACTGATAAGTTTCTTCAAAATTCTGATCAGTCTCGCCTGGAAATCCAATAATAAAATCACTTGATAAGTGCATATCGGGACGGACTTTGCGAAGCTTGGCTATTTTTTCAATATAAACATCAATAGTATGGTTACGCTTCATTGCCTGAAGTACGTCATTTGAACCACTTTGTACCGGCAAATGTAGGTGTGAGACCATTTGTGGCAAGTCGCGGTAACACTGAATCAGATCATCATTAAATTCTAACGGGTGTGAAGTGGTATAACGAACCCGACCAANNACCCGGAATTTCGGCCACCAGACGCAGCAGGTCAGCAAAGGTACAGATAGTGCCTTCGAAAGTCTCTCCACGATAGCCATTTACGTTCTGGCCAAGCAGATTGATTTCGCGAACGCCTTTTTCTGCCAGACCAGCAATCTCGGCCAGTACATCATCCAGCGGACGTGAAACTTCTTCACCACGGGTATAAGGAACTACACAAAACGAACAGTATTTTGAACAGCCTTCCATGATTGAAACAAAAGCTTTATAGCCTTCTACGCGTGGTTCGGGCAAAAAGTCAAATTTTTCAATATCCGGAAAGGAAATATCGACCAGCTTGATCTTCTCTTTCTTTGGCTTCTCAAGCTGGTCTATATGCTGGTCCAGCATTTGCGGTAAACGGTGCAGGGTTTGCGGGCCAAATACCATATCGACATAAGGCGCACGCTTTTGAATATTATCGCCTTCTTGTGAGGCCACACAGCCACCCACACCAATCACCAGGTCAGGATTCTGGTCTTTTAGCTTACGCCAGCGGCCCAGCTCACTAAACACTTTTTCCTGTGCTTTTTCACGGATTGAACATGTGTTCATCAGCAGGATATCGGCATCAGCCGGATTGCTGGTCAGGATATAGCCATGTGAGTCGCCTAAAAGGTCTGCCATACGGTGACTGTCATACTCATTCATCTGACACCCTTGCGTTTCAATATACAGTTTTTTAACTGGCATATTGTCGGCAGGGGTGTGCTGTGGCTGGGTAACAGTGTTTTCTGAGGCAGCTTTGGCACCATTTGGAATGAAGGTTTGAACCGTCATGTAGGCTCCTAAAGGATAATGATCAGATAACCGGCCTGAATATACATAGATCGACCGGTAAAGGGATTTTTAAGGTCGCACATTTTAACAGTATTTTTAACGAAAGCCCTAAAAATAAATTCAGTTCAGTTTGCGTTGATTTTACAGACAAAATTACTTTTGAATTAATGAGAGGTGAATCATGAGGTTACATAACACAACAGTAGTGATCATAAAGAATAATTAAACTATCGGTCCGGAACTGGGTTTTGCAGCTGGAAAAGGGCGGGTATGCATCTCAAGAAAAATAATTCATTAAGTAAATATGGATTAAAAAACAAAAGTTTTCAGCGCATCTTGCTTGGAAGCTTGATGAGTGTATTCGGTATACATTGTAGCCAGGCTGCTGACGAGCAGTTTAATGATGCCTTAAGGGCTGCCAACGCGGGTAATGTTGCGCTGTTAGATCAGTATCAGGCTGCTATGCAAAATGATGTGCTTGGCTATTATCCGGAATACTGGAAATTAAATACCAATCTGGGTTTTCAGTCGCCTTCAGCAATTATCAGCTTTGCCCAGCGGTATCCACAGGCTGCCATGACTGAGAAACTTGCCGCTGACTATGTAGAAGAAAAAGTAAAACAGGCTGATTATGCCAATGCCCAGCCAGTTTTGGCTTATGTAACCAATCCTGACCGTGCAGAGAGCTGTGCGGTTGCCCAGGTGCGGGCTAAGACTGGCGACCCTCTGGTCTTCGCCGAGTATAAGGATATATGGTTTACTACTGAATCCCAGCCTGATTCGTGTACCGGTTTGGGGCGTATGATGCTAGCCAGTCCATTAATGACTGCCCAAGATCGCCAGCAGCGTTTATGGGGACAACTACGGGCAGGACAGTCGGGTCAGGCGCTGGCAACGGCACAAACTATTGGGCTACCTTTATCATTGGCCCAGCTGAACCAGATTCAGGCTAATCCGCTTAATTATTTATGGTCTGCACCAAAAGCGACTCCAACTGATCATGCTTATCTGATTTTTGCCCTGGGACGTTTGGCCAATAACGAACTGGAAACAGCGTTATCTTCGGTAAAACGCGCGGCTGAGGGTACGCCTGCCGATGTACAACGCTATTTGTATCGCACAGTAGGTTATATTGGCGGTACTACTGTCATGAAGAATAATTTTAATCGGGAAGTCCTGAATGCTTTAGATACCAGCTATGGTTATCCATTTACCCCTGAAGAAGCAGAAATCTATGCGCGACAGGCGATTCGCTTTGGAGCGTGGGAGAGTGTAATCCGTGCGATTGATAGTATGACAGTCACCCAGAAACAGGAAGACCGCTGGCAATACTGGCTGGCCCGTAGCGTGGAAAAACGAAATGACAGTGGTTCACGCCAGACAGCACGAGCTATCTATAGTAAATTGGCCCAGGCAGGCGATGATTATCATAATCTGTTAGCAAAGGATCAGTTGGGCCAAAGGTACAGCAGTGTGCCGGGTAATCAGCAACCTTCTAGCCAAGACATGCAGCGGCTGAACCAGAATATTCATTTTAACCGTGCGTTTACCTTGCGCCGTATTAATGCACCAGATAGCTATATTAACCGTGAGTGGAACTGGGCAGTACGTCAGGCATACCTGAAGCAGGATGATGGTTTATTACTCGCTGCGGCGAAACGTGCTCATGATATGGGATGGTATGATCGAGCAATCTATGCCGCAGAACGTACAGTGAGACAGCATAATTACAGTTACCGTTATGCTACTCCACATCAGGGTACAGTGGTGAGTCATAGCCGCAATGTGGGAGTAGATCCTGCTTGGGCTTATGGACTTATGCGTCAGGAAAGCCGTTTTGTATCTTCTGCACGTTCACATGTNNGTTATAACCCGGCTGCCCTGACTGATATGAATACCAATATCCGCTACGGTACTTATTATCTGTCCATGATACAAAATCAGCTCAGTAATAACCCTGTATTGGCAACGGCTGGCTATAATGCCGGTCCGAACAGGGCTAAGCGCTGGCAGCCTGAATTTCAGAGTCTGACTGCTGATCAATATACGGAAGCCATTCCGTTACTTGAAACCCGTGACTACGTTAAAAATGTCATGGCAAATGCAACTCATTATGGGGTGCTATTGGGGCAAGGACCACAATCTATTCAGAACCGGATGAAAGTAATACCGGTCAGGAATACACCATAAGGGTCTGGTGAATTAATGTGTTACTGCAATTTATAGCTAGTTTTTCAATGAAGAAAATAAGTCTAAAGGCAACCTCTTCTTTTGCAGCTGCCGGATGTGTAACTGCTGTGATCGGGTTGTGTAGTTCTCCGGCCTTTGCTGCACCAGCTTTGCAGGGGTATGTGATGCGTGTGCAAATGACACCGGCAGTATGTGCACTGGACTCATCCAGACAGAAAACCCGCCAGTGTCTGGAAGGGTATTCATTGACGATTGCCGGTTTGCTGCCTGAAACAACAGAAGAAGACTGTACAACCAGTTCTTCTGCAAATCTGTCACCCATTCAGGCAAACGTTGTGTCGCGTATTATGCCGGGTGAAAATAGCCGTGCTCAGTTATGGCATAGCGTAGGAGGGTGTTTGCCAATGAATGCCAGCCAGTATTTCCGTACCATTATTAATTATGCCGAGCGCTTAAAAATACCTGCCGATCTGACCGGCTCAGTCAGTCGTCAAATGCAAAATAATTCATTAAAACAGCAGTTTTTAAAACTGAACCCTGCTTTGCCAAATAATGGAATACGCTTTAGTTGTGAAAGTTTAAGAGGCACACCTGTCTTGACAGAGGTTCAGGTATGTTACCGGGTTAATGGGCAGTATAAACAGTGCTCAAGTGAAGTCGTCTCCAGTTGTCCAGGTAGCTTTACCGTAAAAGGGGCATATTAAACAATTATTTGATGCTTAAAGATAATCTGAAAGTATGAAAAGGATTTCATTTATATTTCCTATCAGACTTTAGGGGAAATCCATTCTCTTTTACATGCATCTATCAGACGATTGGAGTACAATCTTTGCCGTTTATGTTTATTAAGATTAGATAGAACAGCTATTTAATCATTATGACGATCCTCAATTGGAGATAATTACATGAAGCAACCTGTTCGCGTTGCCGTTACTGGCGCTGCTGGTCAAATTGGTTACAGCCTGTTATTCCGTATCGCAAGCGGCGAAATGCTGGGTAAAGACCAACCAGTTATTCTTCAATTATTAGAAATTCCTGTTGAGAAAGCTCAACAAGCGCTGAAAGGCGTAATGATGGAACTAGACGACTGTGCTTTCCCATTGTTGGCGGGCATGATCGGTACTGATGATCCTAAAGTAGCATTCAAAGATGCTGATTACGCGCTTCTTGTGGGTTCACGCCCACGTGGTCCTGGTATGGAACGTGCTGACCTGCTTAAAGTGAACGGTGAAATCTTCATCGGTCAAGGTCAGGCGCTTAACGAAGTGGCTAGTCGTGACGTTAAAGTATTGGTTGTAGGTAACCCTGCAAACACCAATGCTTACATCGCAATGAAATCTGCTTCAGATCTTCCAGCGAAAAACTTTACAGCAATGCTACGTCTTGACCACAACCGTGCCTTGACTCAGCTTGCTCAAAAAGCAGGTGTTGCAGTTTCTGACATCGAAAACATGACTGTTTGGGGTAACCACTCTCCAACCATGTATGCTGACTATCGTTTTGCAACTGTGAACGGCGAAAGCTTGAAAGACAAAATCAACGATGCTGAATGGAACAAAGACGTATTCCTTCCAACTGTTGGTAAACGTGGCGCTGCGATTATCGAAGCGCGTGGCCTGTCTTCTGCTGCTTCTGCTGCAAATGCTGCTATCGACCATATGCGTGACTGGGCACTTGGTACAAACGGCAAATGGGTAACAATGGGTATTCCTTCTGATGGATCTTACGGCATTCCTGAAGGCGTAATGTTTGGTTTCCCTGTAACCACTGAAAACGGTGAATACAAAATCGTTCAAGGTCTTGAAATCGACGAATTCAGCCGTGAGCGCATTAACGTAACTCTGAACGAACTTGAAGAAGAGCGCGCAGCAGTTGCTGATATGCTTAAATAATCTATTTTTTAGATTGATAAAAAGCGCCTGTCATAGGCGCTTTTTTTATAGTCATCTTTAGATTTATCACAAAAGATAACAAGAATACATCGGCCTGTAGCCCTAATTTTCTGCGTATTTGTTAGTTTATAGATTGATGAAATAACAAATAGGAGTCAAGTTATGGTACTCGAACAACAACCCACTTTAGAATTATTATTTGAGCAATTAGGCTTACCTTCAGATGAAGCTTCTATAGACCAGTTTGCAAAAGATCATCAGCTTCCTTCTGATGTAATTTTACCAGAAGCAGATTTCTGGACACAGGGGCAGAGTTCTTTCCTGCGTGAACACTGGCATCAGGATGATGAATGGATTGTGATTATTGACAAGCTGAACCAGATGCTGCACGTTGAAGACGATAAAAATCCTAAGCATCCTGAATAAGAAAAAAGGCTCTTCTGTGAAGAGCCTTTGATTTCAATCAATGAACACGCGACTGAAGCAGTTTCATAAACCAGTCCTCATTACGCACAGCCTGAAAGGCAAAATGTTGTCGTAATGTTTCCCGATCAAACTCTTGAGTCTTGGTATATTTGCTCAGCCAGTGCCGGGTAAGAGCCAATTCATTTTTAGCAACAGATGCATAGCCTAAAATCAGAAAAATTTCACCATGCTCATAATGTGCCAATGGTTTTAAAATCTGCTGGGCAATTAAGGCAAAATGCGCTTCACGATTCAATTCAAAGAAAACCATATAAGCTTTAGCTAGCTGAATCGAGAGGTCAAGGTAAACCCTTAACGGCATTTCTTCATATTCCAGGCGGCCTTGTTCAAGAATGACAATAGCCTCCTGTAAGAAATGAACCTGTTCCTGACGATGATTGCTGCGATTTACCAGTTCCATGCGTAACTGCCCACGCTCAAGCGCCAGTTCAGGCGTACTGCATGACAAGAACAATTGATCTGTTTCACCGATGCGGGCTATCAGTTGCTTGGTATCTTCTAGCATTCGCCATTACTCTTATAAATATTAAGTTTATATATGAGGCTGGTTTTACAGATTTAAAGCGACCGGCCCGGCCTTTACCATAACACCGGTCCACTACGTAGCCATGCAGTAATAGACAGGCGCTGTTGTTGCGCCTTTAAGACTTCATGCAAAAGATCACTTTGAAAAATCACCAATCGATTGGGTGTGGGTTCAATAATATGCCAATCCTGATGTACATCCTGTAAGCGCAACTGCCCACCCCAGTGACTCTGCCATTGTTCATGTAAGTAGTAAACAGCAGAAAAAACCCGATCATTTTTTTGTTGGGGATTATCACGGTGTAAAGTATAAAACTCGCCAGCATTATAACAGGCGAAGTGAGCTTCAACTTCACGAATACTGGTAAAGAATGCCCGGTTAAGTGTGATAGCCAGTTGTTGCAAGGTGTTTATATGTTGCTGTGCAATAGGCAAATTCTCATTGATCCATAAAATATGGTCACTGCGGATTTGCGTAACCACTCCGTTTTGAACAGCAGCTTCCCGAAAACGATTAATATTTTCAGTACATTCTTCTACTAAATCATGCAAATAAGCTTGCTCATAGGCTCGATCAATAACTGCAAAACCATGTTGATGTAAATCACTGATCACTTGGTCAAGAGCCCAGGATTGCGGTAGAAGAACGTCTTCCATATCACCTCGAAAAAATAAGGATAAAAAGTAAGGGATTATTTTAGAATAAGAGAAGTTCCTTAAAGAAACATTTTTTCATGCTAAAATGCCTATTGAACTAAGGAATTAATGCAAAAATGAATTACCGTCACCATTTCCATGCAGGCAACTTTGCCGATGTTATGAAACATGTACTGTTGCTGCAATTGTTGACACGCCTGAATAGTAAAGACAAGCCTTATCGTTATATCGATACGCATGGCGGCGCGGGTCAATATGATCTGTCGTCTGCACCTGCACAAAAGTCTGGTGAATTTCTGACAGGTATTCACCGTTTGGTCAAGCTGGATGACTCAGTCAAGCGTAATGCACCAGAAGGCGTACAGCAATACCTGAAACTGGTTGAAAGTATGCGTAGCCAGCAGGGTCAAGGAGCTTATCCGGGCTCACCATGGTTTGCATTACAGGGAATGCGTGATATTGATAAAGCCACAGTGTTTGAAATGCAACGGGATATATTTCAGCAGTTACGTGACAATATTCGTGATTCACGTGCTGGGCTGCATGAACGTGATGCTTATGAGGGACTACTGGCCGTTATTCCACCGAAAGAAAAACGCGGTCTGGTCATGATTGATCCGCCTTATGAATTAGAACGTAAAGATTTTCCGCAATTGGTAGAGCTTTTACAGAATGCCTATAAAAAATGGCCGACGGGCGTATTTGCCGTGTGGTATCCGATTAAGGATCGCGCCATGATTGAGCGTTTTGAAAAGAAAATGATGAAGACCGGTATTCGCCGGCAGCTCATCTGTGAAATCTGTGTATGGCCGGATGATACGCCAGTCGGTTTAAATGGTTGTGGTTTACTGGTCATTAATCCGCCTTGGAAGTTTTCTGAAGATGCAGATGAGGCACTACAATGGTTGTTTCCACATCTGCGCATGCAGGAAATTGGCGGACATGCGGCAGTACGCTGGCTAGTTGGTGAATAATCTGTATTTTACCGTAAATTGGATAAGGTCATAGTTAGGACGTATAAGAATGACAAATATACCTAAGCCTGAACGGGATGATAATTCTCACGACTCATTTGATGGAATTACCTTTGAAGTAGTCGAAGAAGAGCATACTCATGAAGGGCAGAAAATAAGGCGTCGTGGAATTTATCTATGGCCGAACCTAATTACGACCGCAGCTTTACTTGCAGGGTTCTATTCAATAGTCGCGAGCATGAATGGAGTCTATAGTCAGGCCATTTATGCGATTTTTATTGCTGCGCTCTTAGATGGTCTGGATGGACGGGTAGCACGTGCCATTGGTGCACAAAGTGCTTTTGGTGAACAATTTGACTCATTGTCTGACCTGCTGGCTTTTGGCGTAGCGCCTGCAATGCTCATGTATAGCTGGAGTCTTAATGATCTTGGTCGTATTGGTTTAGCTTGCTGTTTTGTCTATACCGCTTGTGCCGCCTTCCGGTTAGCCCGTTTCAATGTGCAGATCGGAGTAGTCGATAAGCGTTATTTTATCGGGATTGCAAGTCCGTTGGCTGCAATCATTGTGGTTTCATTAATCTGGGTAGGAATAGATTTTCCAGCGATTTTTGATCTGCAGGACCGGGGAATTCAAGCCACCAATGCTGTCCTGATGCTGATTATCGGAATCCTGATGATTTCTAATATCAAGTATTACTCATTTAAACAGATGGATCGCAAACGTGTACCTTTTGCAGTCATGCTTCCTGTTGTTTTGATTCTTGCAGCAATTACGTACAATATACCTGTTGGAATACTGACTGTTTCTATTATTTATGCATTATCAGGTTTCATTACAACATTTTTGGCCCGAAGACATCAAAGTCGTATTATAACCTAACCAAATCAGGGGGTTCAGTATGGTTAAATTGATTACGTCGTTGAATCAATCACAGCAGCTGAACCCTAAATCATTTTCTAAACTGAACTTGGCTTATCATCCGCCTAAAGGCCGTTTTAAAATTATCCATCAGGGTCTGATTCTACCCAATCTGCCTGCTCCATTTCATTATCTTAATTTTATAAGTCTTATCGGCCAGCCCCGAATACCAGTATTTTTTAATCAAAGTGCCATTCTTGAGCAGGCGCTCGATACTGCAACAGTTTTGGTCAGCTCCAGTCCACATATGGTGGGGCAACTTAAAAGTTACTCTATAAAAGAACAGTGCCTTTTTAATTCTGATAATTTTTCCTTTGCAGATATTGATCAAGTATCTGGTGAATTACCTGCATTGCGAATCAAACACCAGTCACCCGAGTTTTCTATAGATTTAAATGTGGTGACTCTGCCTGTTCTTTCTCAATTTATAAAAATAAAATGGGGCTTATTCGAGCACTGGTCTTTGCTTTGCCAGTGTAAAGGCGAAGTTTACTACCAAGAACAGCGTTATTTAATTGAAGGAACCGGTAGCTTTGAATATGCCCGTGCTGCCAATATACCCGTAATTACCTGGTGCTTTTTTACCTATCAGGTTATTAATCTGAGTCCGTCCTTACAAGTTCTGCTTCTACAAATCCGTAATAATTTTAATCAACTTGTTCAATCACATCTTT